>NZ_JALAHI010000131.1 GCF_022711995.1 Enterococcus sp. | reverse complement strand
GTAAAGCCTATTCGTTGGACATCTGAATAGTATTCGTAAATTTTTTTATAGCTACTAGCTAAACTGTGATGGTTTTCATCCGTTATGATCAGCTTAGGTTTCTTTATTTTCCCTAGCTTTCTCACACTTGATTGAACTGATATCCACATTCAATGCATTAAATACGAATGTAGTTTATACGGCTTGGGAAACGACCAGACAAATCCAATTAGAAAGCGGGCAACTATACAATCAATTCTTGCCAGACATCAGAGAGAAAGTAGTCAATCATATTATGGGAATCATTCCATTGGTGGCTAGGCTGGTTCGAAATCCTGAAACCAAGCAACGTGGATTCATTCTTCAAAAATCAAATGGAACATTTGCAAAAAATCAATTGGACCACAGAGAAGGTTGCCTTCAGGAAAATATCTTCAAAATCGGAAGTGATGATGATTGACCTTTGAATTATACGACTATCAGGAAGATTTGATAAAGAGGGCTAGAGAGTCTTTTATCAATGGCTATCGTGCTCCTTGTATCGTTTCTCCATGCGGCTCTGGTAAATCAGTGGTGATTGCAGAAATCGCTCGCAAGACAACATTAAAGGGCAATCAGGTATTGTTCTTGGTCCACAGAAAGGAATTAATTGACCAAATAAAAAGCACCTTTGAAACACATGGTGTGGATATGAGATTTGTTCTTTTCGGAATGGTTCAAACAATTGTGAGAAAGCTAGGGAAAATAAAGAAACCTAAGCTGATCATAACGGATGAAAACCATCACAGTTTAGCTAGTAGCTATAAAAAAATTTACGAATACTATTCAGATGTCCAACGAATAGGCTTTACCGCAACACCAGTCAGATTAAACGGTAGCGGTTTAGGAGATGTCAACGATTTGTTGATAGAAGGAGTATCAGTTAAATGGTTGATTGAAAATAAACGACTAACTCCATTTAAATACTATGCACCAGCGCTGATCGATACTTCAGTTTTAAAAATGAATTCTATGTCTGAATTCTCAAAAGGCAGTATAGATAAAGCATTGGAACAAAAAGCTATATACGGTGATGTTATCAAGCATTATAAAAAACTAGCTGAAGGTGAGCAAGCGATCGTATATTGCCACAGTATAGAGTCTAGCGAAAAGACTAGAGATTTATTTATCGAATCAGGATACCAAGCAGCACATATTGACGGAAAAACGAATAAACAGGAACGTGATTCAATTATTGAAAAATTTCGTAATCACGATATTCAAATCCTGACAAATGTTGATTTAATCGGTGAGGGATTCGATGTTCCAGATTGCTCAACAGTCATAATGCTAAGGCCCACTAAATCGCTCTCGCTGTTCATTCAGCAAGCTATGAGAGGGATGCGCTACAAGCCAGATAAAATATCTACAATCATTGACCACGTAGGTAATGTGAATGAACACGGATTACCAGATATGCCAAGACAATGGAGCTTAGCAAGTAAAAAAAGCCGAAGGAAAGAGGATGTCATACCTATTAAGGAATGTCCTAACTGCTTTGGAACTTATGCAAGCGAAGTTGGAAATATTTGTCCTTATTGTGGGCATGAGATACCGAAAGAAGAGCGTTCTGCAAACCTTGAAATAATCGAAAGTGCAGAACTACAAGAAATAAAAATTGATCTAGATACAGGAAAGTATGCAGCAATGGAACCAGAAGAAGCTGAGAGTGTCAGCGATTTATATAAAATGGCTGATGCTAGAGGTTATAAAAAAGGCTGGGCATTCTTTCAAGCCAAAAGACTAAACCTACTATAAAAAACAGAAAGAGGTAATTAACTATGACAGGATTTAACTTAGATTTCAACGACAAATTTGAAGGCGGCGGAATTACAGACGGAGTTTATGAAGTGATCGTAAACATTGTAAAAGAGGACGCAACAAGAAGTGGCTCTGAATATATGGAGTTAGACTTGATCATCCGTAACGATGTACAACAAAAGCACCAAAATCAACATATCTTTCATAAAATTTGGAAGAAAAAGGACACAGGCAAATACAATTTCCAAATGTTCAATACCCTCGGCTGGGCATTCCGATTACAAGAAAACAAATCTTATTCTAGTATTGATGACTTAATGCAAGATTTCTTCATGAAAGTAGCGAAAGTTACGGTAAAAAATGAAAAATCTGAACCCAATGCACAAGGCGTAATTTATGACAACTTGAATGTAAAGCGGTGGGAACAGTCGGCTTTCCCAAATATTCAACATCAATTCAAAGATAGCAGTAAACCGAATGATTTTGCAGGCGGAAGCATCGATATTAGCGATGATGATCTTCCATTCTAATTAAAGGGAGTTGAAAGTGTGTGGCGTATGAACACATTCCAGAAGAACTAAAGCAGCAAAAACAATGGTGTGTATATCGATTGGTATGGAACGAAGAGAGAAAAAAACACACCAAAATACCAGTCGATCCACACACTGGAAACAATGGTAAATCAAATGATGAGAGTACGTGGTCTGATTATCAGACCGCACTCTCTGCAATAGAAAAATATAACTGTAATGGATTAGGTTTTTATTTCAAAAAACCTTACTTCGGAATTGACATTGATAATATCGAAGGTGAAATTCAACGATATTTACAAGGCGATATTGAAACAAATATGATGTACGAGTTTGTAACATCGATTAAATCTTATGCTGAATACTCTCAATCAGGTAACGGTATCCACATTATCTGTAAAGGAAAGTTGCCAGGACACAGACGTAGAAAAGGCAATGTTGAAATGTATGATTCGGGTAGATTTTTCGTTATGACAGGCAACACTGTCGATCGCAAATATAACCAAGTCATCGAACCATCAGAAACCACTCTAAAACTGCTATACAACCGATATATTGGAGACGATAAGATTGTAAGGTTTAACAATCAAAACGCTTCTGAATCAAAGATAGACCTATCAGAAAGCGAGATAGTACAAAAAGCATACGAAAGTAAGCAAGGCGCCAAATTCAAAGTATTTATGGAGGGTGGTTGGGAAGCGTTTTATGATTCCCAATCCGAAGCCGATATTGCTTTCGCGAACATGTTGGCGTTTTGGACCGGTAGAGATTATGAGAAGATGGACAGCATCTTCAGAGATTCGTCTTTATTTAGACAAAAGTATGACGAACGCAGACCACCAAATTCAACATACGGTGGAAACTTATTAAACAAAGCAATCCATGAATGTGAAAATACCTATACGCCTAGCCAGTCGCACGGTTTCAGAATTTTCATTAAAGAGTTTGAAGAAAAGAAAGAAGACAAATTCTACTCCTATGATGACACCGGGAATGCAGAAAGATTTATGGATGTGTATGGAACCTTAGTCAGATACTCATACATTAATAAAGAGTTTTATTTCTACGATGGTAAGAGTTGGAAGATTGATGATACAGGTGAAATCTCAAAAATGATTGATACCACAGTTGACATGATGAAAAACGAGAAAGTTTATATCCCTGCCGACTGTGAAGATCCAGAAAAAATTGAAGAAGCCTTTAGGAAACATATCAAGCGTTCCCGTGGAAATTCTGCAAAGAAAGCTATGAGAGAACAAATCATGCACCGTGTATCGGTTTTACCAGATGAGTTTGATAGCGACACAACACTTCTAAATACACAAAATGGATATTTAGATTTGATTAGCGGAGTATTGCACGAACACAACATAGACAAAAAGTTTACACGAATAGCAAATATTGAATATACAGATAAAATCGATGCG
>NZ_JALAHI010000130.1 GCF_022711995.1 Enterococcus sp. | reverse complement strand
TGACAGCAAATAGAGATTCTCTCCAAGATTTTTTTAATTATTGAATTGAAAAAAATAAAAGGAGGGGAGATTTGAAAACCGTGGCACACAAAAAAACGTGTGAAACTTTCGATACAACGGATCCAGAGTTTGCCATTTTTCTTTTCGGCACAATTTTATTGTTGGTAGGCGTATATTCATTTCTGATGTGACGAAAATCTGATGAGTGTCGAAAAAATGTCCCATGTTGCTTATGAATGGCAAACAAAAACCGCTAGGAATTGATAGCCCTAACGGTTTGTCTGTAGTTCCTATTATAATATAACGTCACAGGAGGGATTCGAACCCCCGACCGTCCGCTTAGAAGGCGGATGCTCTATCCAGCTGAGCTACTATGACAAGTTAGCAACAAATAACATTATAGGAAAAGAAGTATCTAATGTCAATCACTTTTTGTTCTTTTAGCTAACTTTTCTCGGAAATAATTTCTTATTCGTTAGTGTCCAGTTCTACATGATCTGTTTCTTTTGTAATCAGAATCACACCGTCGCCTAAAGGCACTAAACTAGAAGTCAATTGAGGATGATCCATCACTGTATCTAGGAAAAGATTTAACTTACGATGAATCGCCCGCTGACCTCGGGGGATTTCTTCAATAGGTTGCAAAATCGTACCACCTTGAAAAATGTCATCTACCATCAATACGCCACCTTTACGCAAAAGGCGCAAACATTCTGGCAAAAACTCGATGTATTTAGACTTTGCGCTGTCCATGAAAATAAAATCGTAAGGGCCTTCAAGGGTTGGTAAAACATCTGCTGCTTGACCTTCGAGAAGCGTGATTTTATCTTCAAGTTCCAATTGTTGGTAAGTTTCTTTTGCTTTTTTGATCATGACATCATAGCGATCGATAGTTGTGACATGACCATCACCAACATATTGTGCCATCAGACTAGAGGAAAATCCGATGGCTGTGCCGATCTCTAATATTTGCTTTGGTTTTATTTGTCCTAATAAGAATTGCAGGAACACCACTGTCTCATGGGGAATGATTGGTACTTCTTTTTCATGAGCCACTTGTTCGATTTGACCTAATTTCCCAGTTAATTGCTTTTGTTTTTCCCGCATAAACGCCACTAGTTCTTTTTTTACTACTGGACGATGCATCATTTCGTTACGCATCCTGATCCTCCTAAATAATTACTGTTACTTATTATACGGATAACTATCGTTGAGTTCAATCTTTTCTACTTTGAAAAAAGAGCAAGGACTTTCCCATAAAGCAAAAAAACCAGTCGAAGGACTGGTAGGGGAGAAAGGTTGAAAAATTATTTTTGGTATACATAGATAGTAGCAAATCATTGTTTAAATTGTGTTAAGAGTCTGTGAAGATATGCCCAGTATTTACTGAAAAAAATCTGTTTTAAATGGAGGTCTGACAAAAGGTTTCTAATGGATGAGAAAATAAAAGCGCTCGTTTTTCTCTGAATTTTCTATCTAAATATTCAGAAAATTCAATTAAAAGCATTGACAGATGATCGAGCTTTCGGTATCTTCTTATATAAGGCAACAAGAAACCGAAAGCGACAGGTGAGCGGCATGAGAAAAAATAACCAAATGAACACAAACAACTTATTATTATTGTAGGGACTCTTTTTTGTATTTCATGGTCAGACGACGTGAAGACGTGAAACAGAAGAGTCCTATTCGCATTGCATAAAGGAAACCCCTTTATGGAGTGCTTTTTTTATACACTAAAAAGAAAAATGAACCAGAGGAGGAAATGAAAATGAGAAGGATTCAATTTTTTGACACGACCCTTCGTGATGGGGAACAAACGCCAGGAGTGAATTTTAATACGAAAGAAAAGGTTCAGCTAGCTTTACAGTTGGAAAAGTGGGGGATCGATACGATCGAGGCTGGTTTTCCGATTGCTTCGGAAGGTGATTTTGCTGCTGTTCAAGCAATTGCTGCGGCTGTAACCACGATGACCGTTGCAGGATTGGCTCGTTGTCAAAAAAAAGATATCGATCGCGCGTATGAAGCATTGAAGGATGCTGTAAGTCCTCAGATCCATGTGTTTTTGGCAACCAGTGAAGTCCACCGCCGCTATAAATTAGCGATGTCAAAAGAAGAAGTGATTCAGTCAATCAAAGAACACGTTGCTTATGCCAGAACATTATTCGACAAAGTTCAGTTTTCGCCAGAAGATGCGACTCGTACGGAAAAGGAATTCCTGTTGGAGGCGGTCCAGGCTGCGATTGATGCTGGGGCGACAATCATCAATATCCCCGATACAGTCGGCTATAGCAACCCTACTGCCTATGGCGAATTATTTGCTTTTTTGATTGCTAATACAACGAGCAAGGAGCCAATCATGTTTTCTTCTCATTGTCATGATGATCTGGGAATGGCAACGGCGAACGCACTAGCTGCTATTGAAAATGGTGCCACTCGTGTGGAAGGAACCATCAATGGCATTGGTGAGCGGGCAGGGAATACGGCGTTAGAAGAGGTAGCGTTGGCGTTGCATATTCGCCAAGATTTTTATGATTGTACAACAAAGATCCAGTTGGAAGAGACTAAGCGAACCAGTGATCTGGTTGCCCGTTTATCAGGTATTGCTGTTCCCAAAAATAAAGCAATCGTCGGCGGAAATGCATTTGCCCATGAATCAGGGATCCATCAAGACGGTATGTTGAAAAATCCTGAAACTTACGAGATCATTACTCCGCAATTAGTTGGTGTTCAGACGAATGAACTGCCATTAGGAAAATTATCTGGTCGCCATGCATTTGTCGAAAAAATGAAGCAGTTAGGCTATCAGTTCGATGCAGAAGAAACCAATGCTTTGTTTAAGCGATTTAAAGAATTGGCAGATAAAAAGAAACAAGTAACCGATCAAGACTTGCTGGCATTGGCTGCAGATCAAGGACGAACACAAGTGGAAGGTGTGGACTTGGAGTCTGTCCAACTGCAATATGTTTCCAATGGTCATCAAGGGGCCATCGTATCGATCATAAAAGAGCAGCAGCCCCATGTTGCTTCAGCAATTGGTGCTGGGAGTATCCAAGCAATCTATAATTCGATCGATCAGATTTTTGAACAGCAACCGAAATTGTTGAATTATGAAATCACCGCACTGACTAGTGGAGAAGATGCGCAAGCAGAAGTGCATGTAACTATCGAATCTGCAAAAACGAAACAACAAATTAGTGGCATTGGTGTGGACTTTGATGTGTTGCAAGCTTCTGCCAAAGCTTATGTCCAAGCCAGTGCAGCGTTGAAGAATCGAGGGGAGAAGAAATGAAAAAGATTGTCGTTCTTGCTGGCGACGGCATCGGACCAGAGATCATGGCTAGCGCATTAGAAATCCTAAAGGTGTGTTTACCTCAAAGGGCCGACTTTTCTTTTGTGCATTGCGCTTTCGGCGGACAAGCTATTGAAGCTTATGGTACTCCACTGCCAGAAGAAACCTTAGCAGCTTGCCAACAAGCGGATGCGATTTTGCTTGGAGCAGTCGGAGCGCCAAAATGGGAAGATGCGGTCTATTCTCCTGAGAAAGGGTTGCTAGATTTAAGACGTGCCCTTGGACTTTACGCCAACATTCGTCCCATCAAAGTGACGGATGCCTTTTTACCTCTTTCACCACTAAAAGAAGAAATCGTTAAAGGAACCGATCTGGTTTTGGTACGAGAGTTGACCAGCGGCATCTACTTTGGCGAGAAAAAGATCTCGGCCACCGACGCTTCTGATTTGAATTATTATCATAGTGAAGAAATTCGGCGAATCTTACGAAAAGCATTTCAGATTGCAAGAACCAGACAACGCCGGGTGGTCTCTGTGGATAAAGCCAATGTTTTGGCAACAAGTAAATTATGGCGAAGGCTTGCGGAGGAAGTGGCAAAGGAATTTCCTGACTGCCAGCTGAGCCATCAATATGTGGATTCGGCAGCCATGAAGATTGTGCAGCAACCGACAGCCTTTGATGTGATTGTTACTGAAAATCTTTTTGGTGACATTCTCAGTGATGAAGCGTCAGTTCTTCCTGGATCATTGGGGGTTTTGCCTAGTGCGAGCCATAGCCTTTCAGGGGTTTCGCTGTATGAACCGATTCACGGTTCCGCACCAGACATTGCCGGCAAAGGCATTGCCAATCCAATTTCAATGATTCTATCGGTGGGCATGATGCTAAATACTTTCGGGATGCAATCACTGGCTAATCAAATGGAGCAAGCTTGTTATCAAGTGATGGAGGACGGGATCGTGACTTGTGATCTTGGCGGACAAGCGACGACAAAAGAATTTACGGATGCCGTAATCAAACAGTTAGGGGGTTACTGAATGGGCAAAACACTCTTTGATAAACTCTGGGAACGCCATGTAGTGCTGAAAGAAGGCGAAGCACAGTTGTTATACGTCGATTTGCACCTGATCCATGAAGTGACTTCTCCTCAAGCCTTTGAAGGATTGCGGCAAGCAGGTCGTCGTGTGCGTTGCCCAGAAAAAACCTTCGCAACAATGGATCACAATGTACCCACTAAAGACATTTTTACGATCACTGATTTAATTGCAAAGAAACAGATGGATACATTGCGTTCCAACTGCCAAGAATTCGGGATAGACTTGTGTGACAACGGCTCCGATAAACAAGGAATCGTGCATATGGTGGGACCGGAAGTTGGTCTGACGCAACCAGGCAAAATAATTGTTTGTGGGGATTCACATACAGCCACTCATGGCGCATTCGGTGCTATCGCCTTTGGGATTGGAACCAGTGAAGTGGAGCATGTGTTTGCGACGCAAACCATTTGGCAAACCAAACCAAAACGTATGGGGATCGAGATTAAGGGAACGCTTCAACCGGGGGTGTATGCCAAAGACATCATTCTTGCGTTGATCGCTGCTCACGGCACAGATTTTGGCGTCGGTCATGCCATTGAATTTTATGGCGAAACAATCCGGAATTTGTCGATGGAGGAACGCATGACGATTTGTAATATGTCGATTGAAGGTGGGGCGAAGATGGGATTGATCGCCCCTGATGAGACGACATTTACCTATATTGCTGGTCGGGAATATGCACCAAAAGAGCTAGCTGATGCGATTGCAGATTGGCAGACATTGCGAACCGACGAAGACGCTATTTTTGATACACAGCTGACGATTGATGCCTCTCAGTTAGAACCATATATCACTTGGGGCACTACTCCTGAGATGGGGGTGCCAGTCAGCGAGCAATTTCCAGAAATCCGTGATCATAATGACGAACAAGCTTACCAGTACATGGCACTCCATCCGGGACAGCGAGCCCAAGATATTCCAATCGAATACATCTTTATCGGTTCTTGCACCAATGGCAGACTATCGGATCTGCAAGAAGCTGCCGCTATCTTAGCAGGCAAAAAAATCAAAGCAGGCGTCACTGGCATTGTCGTTCCCGGATCGCGACCGGTCAAAAGGGCTGCAGAAAAACTAGGATTAGATCAAGTGTTTAAAGAGGCTGGATTTGAATGGCGAGAGCCTGGATGTTCCATGTGTTTAGGGATGAATCCCGATAAAGTACCTGCTGGTGTTCATTGTGCGTCTACTTCAAACCGAAATTTCGTCGGCCGTCAAGGAAAAAATGCCCGAACTCATTTATGTAGTCCTGCTATGGCCGCTGCTGCCGCTGTCCATGGTCACTTTGTAGATGTTCGAGAAATAGTTGGGAGGAAAAGTTGATGGAAGCCTTCACTTACTATCAAGGAAAAACAATCCCGTTAATGAATGACAATATTGATACCGATCAAATTTTACCGAAAAATTATTTAAAACGGGTTGAAAAGACCGGCTTTGGCCAATACCTTTTTGATGACTGGCGCTATTTGACAAAGCGCCAACCCAATCCTGAATTTATTTTGAATTTTCCCGAATACCAAGAAGCATCGATTCTCATAACAGGAGATAATTTCGGGGCGGGTTCTTCCCGTGAGCATGCGGCTTGGGCGTTGATGGATTATGGCTTTCACGCGGTGATTGCTGGAAGCTTTAGCGATATTTTCTATATGAATGCAACAAAAAACGGCTTATTGCCCATCGTTTTGCCACTGCCCGTTCGACAGGAATTAGCTGCTTTGCCACCTGATGAAAAAATTGCGATTGATCTTCCTAACCAGCAAGTGATCGTCAAACAAACAAGTTATGCATTTGAGATCGATGCCACATGGAAGCATAAGCTAGTCAATGGATTGGATGAAATTGGTATCACATTGCAAGAAGGAGAGAAAATCACTGCTTATGAAAAGACGATACCAAATTATCGCAGCAACTGAATGCCGCATTCTAAGTGGTTATGATAAAAGGTGTGCTCGAATACGATTCAAATCAGACCAGTCTTGCTGGATCCGCTCAGCCAATGTTCGATTATAAAAAATGGCAGCGGGATGATACATAGGAACGATCGTGTATTGTTTGTCAGACCATATATAGCCATTTTTTTCAGCATTTGTCTGTTGGATCACACTTTTGATTGGCTGTCCATGGACCTCTGTAATGGAGAACCGATTACCTAATAACCGCTGCAATCCGATATTTCCAACCGTAGCAATCAAAGGCGGGTCTACTTTTTGGATTTCGTAATCTAGTAAAGGAGCGTGTAATAAGACTTCTTTTTTTGTTGGTGTTCGATTAGGATGCACTATTTCAGGAGCACCCGTTCGTTTATTGATTCGCTCTTTGATCGAATAAGGGCGGCTGCGTACAGCACTTGTGATGTATACATCCTCACGTGTCAGTCCGGCTAACGCTAAAGAGGCCATCAGCTCTTTGCCTGCTTGCCCACTGAAAGGAATAAAGTTCTCGATTTCAGTACGTCCAGGTGCTTCACCAACGATCATTAATTTAGGGTTAAGGGGACCTTGTCCTGGGACAAAACCTTCAAGCTGAAAGGCTTTCGATTGTTCAATAACCAAATCAGCCAGCTTTTTTGGGTAGTTCATTTTAACACCTCATTTGTTTCTTTCTTCTATAGTAAAACAACTTACTTAAAAAAAATAGTAAAGTGACATGACGAAAATAAATCCTTATTTTTCATTGACTTTACGGAAACATTTTGATAAAGTTAATCTGTTGTAATTGTGGACTCCACAGCTACAACCGCACAGAACAAGTTATTAAGTACGAAAGTCACTTGGGATGGCGAGTCTAAGTATAATAGAAGGAGGTGCTTTAGAGCATGTACGCAATTATCAAAACTGGTGGAAAACAAGTAAAAGTTGAAGTGGGTCAAGCAATCTATGTTGAAAAATTAGATGTAGAAGCTGGACAAAAAGTTACTTTTGATGAAGTGATCTTAGTAGGTGGCGAATCAACAAAAGTTGGTGCCCCAATCGTTGCTGGTGCAACTGTTGAAGGAACTGTAGAAAAACACGGCAAACAAAAGAAAGTCGTAACTTTCAAATACAAACCTAAAAAACATACACACCGTAAACAAGGTCACCGTCAACCTTACACAAAAGTTGTTATTGACGCAATCAATGCATAATTCTTACGAAAAAGTAGGGTAATGAATATGATCATAGGGACATTCAAGCGTAATGACTCTGGTCGGATTATTTCTTTTGAACTTACCGGTCACGCGCAAGCAGGAGAATATGGCAAAGACATCGTCTGCGCAGCTGCTTCAGCATTAGCGATCAGTGCGGTAAATGGGATCGATGCTTTGGCTGGTGTAACGCCAATCGTTGAAGCGAACAATGAGGAAGGTGGCTACCTTCTTGTTAAACTTGTTCCTCGATTGACCCAGGAGCAGTCGAATATCTCTCAGATTCTTTTAGAGAATCTATTGATTGGTCTGCAATCTGTTCAAGAAGAATACAGCGATTATATCCAAATCAAAACAATCAAAGAAAATTAGGAGGTGCATCTCATGTTGATGAAAATGAATTTGCAATTCTTCGCTCACAAAAAAGGTGGCGGTTCTACTTCTAACGGACGCGACTCTCAATCAAAACGTTTAGGTGCTAAACGTGCTGATGGTCAAACTGTTTCAGGTGGATCAATCCTTTATCGCCAACGCGGTACTAAAATTTACCCAGGAGTAAACGTAGGTATCGGTGGAGATGATACATTATTTGCAAAAGTTGACGGCGTTGTTCGTTTCGAACGCAAAGGCCGCGACAAAAAGCAAGTTTCTGTATACCCAGTAGCGCAAGAAGCTTAATAAAAACAGCCAGATGATTTACTATATTTTTAGTGAATCATCTGTTTTTTTGTTTATTGGACTTGAAAGCGATTTAATTAGTGGAGGTGGAAAATGATCCAGTTAAAACCAATCATAAAAGAGAATTATCGCAGTTGTATCGAACTGAAAACCACTGCAGCGCAAGAAAATTTTGTTAGTCCTAATTGGTACTCTTTGCTAGAAGCTGTATATGAAGAACCGCGGCAGGCTTTCGCGATTTATCACCAGGAAGAAATGATCGGTTTCTTATTGTTTAGTTATTATGAAGCGGATGAAGATTATGCCAAAGAATCATGGTGGATCGAGCGATTTATGATTGATCATCGCTTTCAGCAAAAAGGATATGGGACACAGGCAATGGAAGCAGCGATTGAATGGTTTCGGCAGACGATCCAAGCAAAAGAACTAAGGATTTCTTCGGTGAAAGAAAATACGATCGCTAAACAGATGTACGAAGGTTTTGGATTTGTGGCAACAGGAGAACTTGTAAATGACGAGACTGTGTTGTTGAAAGAATGGCGATAATCCAGCCGAAAATAAACTCATGGTGTTGTTGGATGTGAGGATCCGACAGCCATGAGTTTTTTTGCGCTTGAAAGACTGCTGTAAGTGCGGGGAAGAATAGGCGGTCATCTTTTCGATGTGTCTCTTCAAAATTTTGGTAATTTCGTCAAACTAGCTGCTGGTAGATGAGGAGAGAGAATTGTAGCCTCAAAAAAGGAATGTTTTCTGATTGATGACATGTCCAATAGATCACAACTATCTCCGAGAGGGTTAACAGAAACTTTACGTGTTGTAAATACAAACAATAAATTGCTTTGGTACTCTTTTTAAAGTAGAGCAAAGCAATTGACAGACTGTGAAATACACTTTGATTGAGAAAAGACACACAAGTTAATGTTCGTGATTCGCTTGATTTAACTAAAAAAATACCCATTTATAGCGAAAAAAAGTTGTAATTAAATGTACGTTTTTCTATAATCAAAAAGGTAAAGTTCGTTAATTGGTTGTTCTAATTTTTAACACAAAGGAGAAGAAGAATGAAGGTTTGGAAAAAGGTAGGAATCGTTGGATTAGGGTTAGTAACTGGATTGGCATTAGCAGCTTGTGGAGCGGGAGAATCTAGTTCGAGTGCAGAGGATCAATATGTTCCAGAAAAGTTGACAGTTCAGTTTGTGCCTTCGCAAGCAGCAGAAACGCTAGAGGCTAAAGCAAAACCGCTGGAAAAGCTGCTAAGTGATAAACTAGGAATTCCAGTTACAGTAAGTGTTTCAACGGATTACAATACGATCGTCGAAGCTATGGCTTCTAAGCAAGTGGATGTGGGCTTTTTGCCTCCGAATGCTTATGTTTTGGCCCATGAACAAAGCAATGTAAAAGTGTTGCTGCAGGCACAACGATATGGGATCAAACAGCCTGGTGGGGAAGCGACAGATGAATTGGTGGATAGCTATCGATCAATGGTTGTGGTCAAGAGCGGCAGCGATATCAAGGAATTGGCTGATTTGAAAGGGAAGACGATCGCTACACAAGACGTGACTTCTTCGGCGGGGTATGTTTGGCCAGTCGCGGAACTTCAAAAAGAAGGGATAGACATCAACAAGGATGTAACGACAGTCCAAGTCAAAGGACATGACCAAGCAGTCTTGGCTGTCTTAAACGGAGATGTGGATGCGGCTTTCGTTTTTGAAGATGCGCGAAATACAGTGAAAAAAGATTATCCAGAAATTATGAATGACGTCGAACCGATGTATTATACGGAACCAATCCCGAATGACACCATTAGTGTTCGTAGTGATATGAGTGAAGAATGGGACAAAAAAATCCAAGATGCCTTCATCGCCATTGGTAAAGATGAAGAGGGGCATCAGATCATTTCGGATATTTACTCTCATGAAGGCTATGTCGTTTCCAAAGATAGTAATTTTGATATTGTTCGTGAATATGCAAAACAAGTAGGACAATAAGCAGTGGGAAAGGGTATCGTAGCAAGAGATACCCTTTTCAATTGTATAGGAGTAGGAAATAAGAGAAAGTAGGAGAACCATGGCATTAGCAAATGAACCGATCATTTCGTTTAGAAATGTAACAAAAGAATATCCCAATGGTGTGTTGGGATTAAAAGACTTGAACATTGACATCAATCAAGGGGAATTCGTGATCGTTGTTGGTTTGTCCGGGGCGGGGAAATCCACCATGCTGCGCTCCATCAATCGTTTGCACGAAATTACCAGTGGGGAAATTTTGATTGATAATCGCTCCATTACAAAAGCAAAGGGCAAAGAACTGCGCTTGATTCGCCGAGACATTGGCATGATTTTCCAAAGTTTCAATTTGGTGAAACGTTCGAGTGTCTTAAGAAATGTTCTTACAGGACGAGTGGCTTACCATCCAACGTTAAGGATGCTTTTGGGACTGTTTCCTCAAGGGGATAAAGAATTAGCCTATCAGTCGCTGCAAAGAGTGAATCTAGCCGAAAAAGTCTACACAAGAGCTGATCAGTTGTCTGGTGGCCAGCAACAGCGGGTCTCGATTGCACGGGCATTGACTCAGGAGCCAAAAATCATTTTAGCGGATGAGCCGGTTGCTTCTCTGGATCCCATGACAACAGAAAAGGTTATGAGTGATTTAAAGCGGATCAATCAAGAGTTGGGTATTACGATCGTCGTTAATTTGCATTCCGTGCAATTGGCGAGAGACTATGGTACACGGATCATTGGGTTACGTGATGGTCGTCTTGTTTTTGATGGTCCTGTTCGTGAAGCCACTGATCAAAAATTAAAAGAAATCTACGGCAGTGAGATTATCGAAGAGCAAGGAGGCAAAGAAGAATGACCACTCAACTGTTGCCTAAACGTAGTGGGCTATGGAAAAATCTCCTTTGGTTGGTGCTTTTTTTGCTCGTTCTGATTTTGAGTGGTTCGATTACGGGCGTCGATCTTCGCCGTTTTTTTGAAAATGCGGATCAAATGAATGTGATACTGATAAAAATGCTACAGCCGGATTGGTCCTATAGTACGATTATTGTGGAGCCTCTTCTCCAAACCATTCAAATGGCGATTGTCGGAACAACCTTTGGCGCACTCGTTGCTTTGCCCTTTTCTTTGCTGGCAGCCAGAAATATTATAACCATTCCTTGGTTATCGGGGCTTTTTCGCTTCCTTTTGAATATTGTACGAACGATTCCCGATTTGATGTTGGCAGCCTTGTTCGTGGCCATTGTCGGTATTGGTCCGGTAGCTGGTGTGATTTCAATTTCCATCTTTTCATTTGGAATGATTACGAAATTATTTTATGAGTCGATTGAAACGATTGATGCGGGACCGATCGAGGCTGTCACAGCATCAGGTGGATCGAAACTGGCGATTATCCGTTACGCGGTACTTCCGCAGGTGATGAGTCATTTTTTGAGTTATCTGTTGTACGCTTTTGAGATCAATGTGCGGGCCTCAACGATCTTAGGGTATATCGGCGCAGGAGGAATCGGTGTCTTTTTGCAACGGTCATTGAGTCAATTTCGCTACGATCAAACGGCAATTATCGTTTTGGCGATTTTTATCGTTGTTCTTCTGATTGATACCATCAGTAATAGAGTAAGGGAGCGATTGCTATGATGTTGCCAGCAGAACCGAAAAAGAAACGAAAATGGGTACTTTTTCTTATTTTAGCAGCGATTTATATTTGGGCATTTGCAGGAATTCCCTTAGCAGGTATCAAAGAAAATGTTGGCCAAATTTTAGGGGCGATCTTTTATGGATTGATTCATCCGGATTGGAGTTATGTCTATACCGGAGATGGTGAAGATTTGATCAGTCTAATGGTCGAAACTGTAGCGATTGCATTTGTGGGAACTTTTATTTCTTCTTTGCTCAGTATTCCTTTTGCATTTTGGGCGGCCCGGAGCAAAAATACGCCTCGCTTATTATCGGGGACTGGAAAAGTCATCTTGACAGCGATCCGTACCTTTCCTGAGATTGTTCTAGCTATCCTGTTTATTAAAACGGTCGGTCCGGGATCTTTTGCAGGTGTTTTAGCCGTAAGTGTCCATTCCATAGGGATGTTGGCAAAATTATACAGTGAAGCAATAGAAAACATGGATCAAGGACCTTCGGAATCGGTTATTAGTGCAGGAGGAAACCGGTGGAGTGTGTTAGGATTTGCAACTTTGCCGCAGTTGATCCCAGAATTCTTGTCGTTTACTTTATATCGTTTTGAACTAGCAGTTCGTTCGGCATCGATTCTTGGCATGGTAGGAGCTGGAGGGATCGGTACGCCGATGATTTTTGCAATTAATGCACGGTCCTGGAGCCGTGTAGGGATTATTTTGCTTGGGATTATCCTGACCGTCACCTGTATTGATTTCATTTCGGGACGTTTACGCAAACGATTAGTCTAAAAAACACTCGGTTGATTAGGCAAAGTAAACAAACTAGCGAAGGATTAGCGATAAGTTGCAAAAAAAGACAGATTGAGTAGCTCTTTGTTATACTAATCTATGAAAAGGACTAACAAGGAGGCAGCGTAAATGAAAGCATTATTGATTGTGAATCCTAGCTCAGGAGGCGAGAAGGCCACAGAGTACGAGGAATTGGCAACAAAAAAATTGCAGGAACTATTTGATGAAGTGTCTGTTGCACACACCGAAAAAGCTGGTGATGCCCAGCGTTTTGCATCTGAAGCGGTCGGCTCCGTCGACAGTGTGTTTGCAATGGGTGGCGATGGGACGGTCAATGAAGCAATCAGTGGTCTTGCTAGTCATGAGGAGCGTCCGCGTTTTGGCTTTTTTCCTTTAGGGACAGTCAATGACTTGGCTCGTGCATTGGCTATTCCTCTTGATCCTAAAGAAGCGATCGAATCGTTTTCGCTGGATCATTCTCGCAACATCGATATTGGGAAAATCAATGATGCTTATTTTATGAATGTAGTGGCGATTGGCATCATTCCAGCGGCTATCAACAATGTGGAAGTTGAAGAAAAAACGAAACTTGGAAAAATGGCTTATTTCCTTTCTGGGTTGCGGGAAGTCCGCAAAAATGAAAGTCATCCCTTTGAAATTATCACTAGTGGTCAAGAGGCAATAGAAACCACCGTAGAAAGTAGTACACTGATTATAGGCTCATCGAATTCAATTGGTGGGTTTGAATCGTTGTTACCAAAAGCAAGTACGAGTGACGGAAAGCTACACTTAATCTACATTAAAGATAGTAATCTTTGGGAAACTATCAAGAGTATTCCTGAATTGCTAAAAGGAGTAACAGAATCCAACGAATCCATCGGGTATTTGGCTTTTGAGAAAGCACAGATCAATATTCTGGATGAAGCAACGATCGAAACCAATGTCGATGGAGACCCTGGCCCAAAATTACCGATTACACTGCAAGTATTGCCGCAACATCTTACAGTGTTTTGTGGAGAAAACCATCAAGGGTAACGTAAAGTGAAAAGATGATCCTGATTTTAAATCAAGGATTGTCTTTTTTTTGTTGGAAAGGTATACTGATAAAAATTTGAAGAGAGAAGGAATGATATGAACATTCGCCAGGCTACTAGCGCAGATGCCAGAGCATTGCTGAAAATTTATGCCCCTTATGTGACCCAAACGGCTATTACTTTTGAAACCGAGATCCCGACGGAAGAAGCATTTGCTCAGCGGATTGCAGAGACCCTTCAGCGTTATCCTTATTTGATTGCGGAAGAGAATGGGGTTATCTTGGGGTACGCTTATGCCACCGCTTATAAAACACGAGCGGCATACGATTGGACGACAGAAGTGACAGTTTACATTGATCAAGAGGTAAAAGCAAAAGGGATAGGCACCAGGCTTTATCAACAGTTAGAGTCTGAATTGAAAAAGCAAAACATCGTGAATTTGACAGCCTGCATTACCGCTGGAAATGAGGGCAGTGTACGATTCCATCAGAAATTCGGCTATAAAGAAGTAGCTTTTTTTCCAAAAATCGGTCACAAATTTAATCAGTGGTACGATGTCTTATGGATGCAAAAAGAACTACAGCAGTTTGACGGCGAGATTCCTAGTTTTGTGCCATATGCTTCCCTGTAATAGTTCAAATAGCTTTTGATTGTCTTTTTTTTGATAAATGCTTTATTCTTATGTTAGTCAAAAGACGTTTAAAACAGGATATCGAACCATTTTTAGTGCGGTTATTTTCTCTAAGCGTAGGATCAAACATCAATGGATGAAGGAATGGGTTGTTTCGTGCAAATTTTTTAGGAAGAATTTGCAATTTTTGTTCAAACCCATTAAAGTATTCAAGAATAAAACTTTCAAGGAGGCGGAGCTGTTGGGGAAACGGATTGAGCGTATTTATCAATTTTTATTGGAAAATACAGAAAATGGCTTAAATGAAAAAGGAATGACAACATCAGAGGTCGCTGATCAATTGATGATCCAACGTAGCAATGCCAGCAAAGATTTGAATCAACTCGTTAAGGAAGGTCGGGTTCAAAAAAGTGACTCTCGACCGGTAAGGTATTGGGTAACGAATAATGCACGAGATCTGCAAGATAAATATGTACCGAGTTACAAGGAAAATCGGTCTCAACGCGAGAAAGCCGCCCCTCAAAGAGTTGACGTCAAATTAGGAAATCGCGATATTTTTTCAACGATCATTGGCGTGAATGGCAGCATGAAAAATGCTGTTGAACAGGCGAAAGCTGCAATTTTGTATCCACCAAAAGGATTGAACTGTTTGATTACCGGGCCTACCGGTTCAGGAAAAACGTACTTTGCCCATGCGATGTTTCAGTTTGCAAAAAGCAATCAAGTGATCGAAGAAGAAAAAGAGCTGATCGTTTTCAACTGTGCGGATTATGCCAATAATCCAGAACTATTGATGAGTCATTTGTTTGGTTACGTTCGAGGTGCCTTTACCGGGGCAGACCAAGAAAAGACGGGGATCATTGATGAGGCAGACGAAAGTATGTTGTTCCTTGATGAAATTCATCGGTTGCCTCCTGAAGGGCAAGAAATGATCTTTTATTTTATGGATCATGGCACCTTTAGCCGATTGGGTGAAACAGGGAAAAATCATCAAGCCAATGTCCGGATCGTTGGAGCGACGACGGAAGATCCTAATTCCACCTTGCTAGATACCTTTACCCGGAGAATCCCTATCAATATCCAGCTGCCTTTTTTTGAAAAACGGCCTGCATCGGAAAAAGTGGATCTCGTTCGCGTACTGGTTGGACAAGAAGCTACCCGAATCCAGCGGACGATCACATTGAGCGAAGATGTGGTGAAAGCGTTGATTGGCAGTGTCAGCTTTGGCAATATCGGTCAGTTGAAATCGAATGTTCAATTAGTCTGTGCTCGTGGTTTTTTGAACCATATGCAACAAGAAGAAATAGAGATTGATTTAGATGAACTTCCTGAAGGTATCCGTTCAGGATTGATGGTATTAGGAAATCGGCGAGATGAGTTGGCAGAATTGTCCAAGATACTTGAACCGACTGTACGTGTGCAACCCAATCAAAACCTGAATAATATTCAATCGGATGCCTATGAATTGCCTTATAATCTTTATGATATCATCGGTGATAAAGCCGCTTTGTTAAAAGCTGATGGATTGGATCAAGAAGCCATCAATCACTTTATTTCTACCGACATCAATGTTCACTTAAAATCCTTCTACAAAGACCACGGTTTCTCTTTCAATTCAGAAAATAAATTAAGTGAGTTCGTTGATCAAAAGGTGATCACTGTGACAAATCATATCTATGATTTGGTGCGGGCCCGTTTGAACTATGAATTTCAGCAGAATTTTGTTTACGCAATGAGTTTGCACATTAGTTCCTTTTTGAAAAAAATCCATCTTGGAGAAGAACGACATACCAATGACAATATTCGTCAAATGGTGGCCGATTATCCGAAAGAGTTTGAAGTCGCGAAAGAGATTCGCACATTTATCGGGGATAGTTTCAAAGTATCGATTCCCGAAAGCGAAACTTACTATTTAGCTGTTCTCCTTGTTTCCTTACGAACTGCTCATTCCTCTGGCAAGATTGGCGTGGTGGTCGCGGCTCACGGGAACAGTACGGCAAGCAGTATGGTTCAAGTGGTTCAACAGTTGTTAGAAGTGGATCAAGTTGCCGCAGTAGATATGCCCTTAGATATGCCTCCCACCGTGGCACTGAAAAAAATTGAGGAAAGTGTTCAAGCGGTAAATGATGGCAGTGGGGTAATCTTGTTAGTGGATATGGGCTCGCTGGCTACTTTCAATAATGAGATTCAAAGGGAAACCGGAGTGATTGTCCGAACGGTCGACATGGTCACGACGTCGATTGTTTTGGAAACTGTCCGCAAAGCGTCAGTCATTGGCACGGATATCGATAGTTTGTATGAATCACTAAGAAAATTCCGTGGATATGGTTCGGTGGAACAACCGGAGGAACATCAAACGAACCACCATCGAAAAGCCATTTTGGCAGTCTGTGCCTCCGGACAAGGAACGGCACAAAGAATCAAAGAGTTGATCCAAAACTCGCTTTCAAAACGGCAAAATCAAAATGTCACCGTCGTCACTCTTTCAGTAGCGGATTTAAAGACGGAACTAGAACCGATTCAAAGACAATACCAACTGATTGCTGCAACGGGAATCATTGATCCGAAAATCGATGCTCCTTTTATCTCTCTTGAACGATTTATTGATCAAGATGTGGACCAACTATTAGAGGAAATCTTATTAGAGAATGATCTAAGTTTTGAACAAGATGTGGCGCTTGGAGAAGAGCAAGCAAAAGAAGTTTGTCTAAAGTATATGGAGCAAAATCTGACTTTTGTGAATCCGCAAAAAGTGATTGAGCCGTTATGGCAATTTGGGTATCAATTGATCCATGATTTAGAATTGATCGATGCAATACCTGGGTTTCAGATTAATTTTGTTCTTCATTCTGCCGGGATGATTGAACGGATCGTGTTACAACAACCTTTGACAGTGGATGAGGCTCTTGTTTCAGCATTGAAGCAAGAAGCGTTATACCAAAAGCTTCATGTTCACGTGCGATCTTTTTCTCGTTTGATGAATGTAGAAATCCCGGAAAGCGAAGAATACTTTCTCGCTGAATTGGTCAAAAACCATCAAGAAAAAACGATTTTGGCGGAACAATGATACATTATACAAAGAATACACTAAAAAGATACACTATTTTGCAGTGTGTCTTTTTTAGTGTATCGATAAAAAGGTGATTCTTAAAGGTTTTAAAAGATTAGTGTATCGATTCAAAGTTGGCACGCTTCTTGCTTCTATATAGATGGATACAGGAGGTGAATGAAAAAGTAAGGGATCCATAAATAGCCAACGGATCGATGGATGTAGGAGGTTTTTACGATGGGAATGGATATTCGTCTTGCTCGGATCGATGATCGTTTGATTCATGGTCAAGTAGCAACAGCTTGGTCAAAGATGACTGGGATTAACCGAATCATCGTTGTCAGTGATGAAGTAGCAAATGATCAGCTTCGTAAGTTTTTGTTGAAAGAAGCTGCACCACCAGGAATTAAATCCAACGTTGTCACAGTAGCGAAAATGCTTGAGGTTGCACACAACGCATTATTTGATACACAAAAAGTCATGTTATTATTTACCAATCCTCAAGATGTGGTCACACTTGTCAAAGGTGGATTGCCGATTCATTCAGTCAATATTGGTGGAATGAGTTTTTCAATAGGGAAACGGATGATCACTAATTTTGTTTCTGTCAATGATCAAGACATAGCTTCATTGCTTTATTTGCAAAAACAAGGCATTGAAGTTGAAATTCGGAAAGTTCCTGCTGATCGTAAAATCTATTTGATGGATATTTTGGAAAAAGAGGGTAGTCACACTTGATTTTTTCTTCGTTGCTTTTTTCGTTCATTTAAGTGTCACATTTATCGATTTTGAAATAGGAGGTAAAAAGATGGTAGGAATTATCCTAGCAAGTCATGGAGAATTTGCAAACGGCATTTTGCAATCTGGTTCAATGATTTTCGGCGAACAAGAAAATGTTAAAGCTGTAACATTGATGCCAAGTGAAGGCCCAGATGATATCAAAGCAAAAATGCAAGAAGCAATCGCCACATTTGATGATCAAGAAGAAGTATTATTCTTAGTTGATCTTTGGGGCGGTACACCTTTCAACCAAGCAAACAGCTTGTTTGAAGACCACAAAGACAAATGGGCGATCGTAGCTGGTATGAATTTACCGATGGTCATCGAGGCATACGCTTCACGTTTTTCAATGAATACAGCGCATGAAATTGCTGCGCATATCATTGAAACAGCGAAAGAAGGGGTCAAGGTCAAACCAGAAGAGCTTGAACCTGTAACAGCAGCAGCTCCAGCTGCAGTAAACGATCAACCTAAAGGATCACTTCCTCCAGGTACTGTACTGGGTGATGGCAAGATCAAGATCGTGTTGGCTCGTGTAGACTCACGTTTGCTTCATGGTCAAGTAGCAACTGCATGGACAAAATCAGTGAATCCATCACGGATCATTGTAGTATCCGATGCCGTTGCCAAAGACGACTTGCGTAAAAAATTGATTGAACAAGCAGCTCCTCCAGGAGTAAAAGCCAATGTTATTCCAGTAGACAAAATGATTGAAGTGTCAAAAGACCCTCGTTTTGGAAATACGAAAGCATTGCTGTTGTTCGAAAATCCAGAAGATGTATTGCGAGTTGTAGAAGGCGGCGTAGACATTCAAGAAGTCAATGTTGGTTCAATGGCTCACTCAGTCGGTAAAGTTGTTGTAAGTAAAGTCTTGTCTATGGGTACGGAAGATGTGGAAACGTTTGAAGAACTAAAATCACGGGGCATCAAATTTGATGTGCGTAAAGTGCCAAATGATTCCCGAGACAACATGGATGAAATTTTGCGTAAAGCGAAAAGCGAATTAGCGAACAAGTAAAAAAGTTTACAACTAAATAGGAGGTCTATCATGTCTATTATATCTATGGTATTAGTAGTAGTCGTTGCCTTTTTAGCTGGTATGGAAGGGATCTTGGATGAATTCCAATTCCACCAACCGCTAGTGGCATGTACATTGATCGGTCTAGTGACCGGTAACTTAGAAGCATGTATTATTTTGGGTGGATCATTACAAATGATCGCACTAGGATGGGCTAACATTGGTGCCGCTGTCGCACCGGATGCTGCATTGGCATCTGTTGCATCTGCAATTATTTTAGTTCTAGGTGGACAAGGAACAGGCGGCGTTGACACAGCGATTGCTGTTGCAATTCCTTTGGCTGTAGCTGGTCTATTCTTAACAATGATCGTTCGTACGTTAGCTGTGCCAATCGTTCACTTTATGGATGCAGCTGCTGAAGAAGGTAATATTCGTAAAATTGAAATGTGGCATGTGATTGCCGTATGTATGCAAGGGATTCGTATTGCAATCCCAGCAGCAGCATTGTTAGCAATTCCTGCTCAAACAGTTCAAAGCTTCCTAGAATCTATGCCTGCTTGGTTAACTGATGGTATGGCTATCGGTGGTGGAATGGTCGTTGCCGTTGGTTACGCAATGGTTATCAACATGATGGCAACTCGTGAAGTATGGCCATTCTTCATCATTGGTTTTGTGATTGCAGCGATTTCTGAATTGACATTGATCGCGATCGGTGCATTGGCAGTCGCTATTGCATTGATTTACTTGAACATCACAAAAATGGGCGGATCATCAAATGGAGGCGGCGGCAGCAACACTGGCGACCCTCTAGGCGATATCTTGAATGACTATTAGAATCGAAGGAGGAGAAAAAAATGGCAGAAAAAATTCAATTAAATAAAAAAGATCGTTTAGCCGTAGCATGGCGCTCTACCTTCATTCAAGGTTCATGGAACTATGAACGTATGCAAAATGGTGGTTGGGCATTCTCAATGATTCCAGCAATCAAAAAATTATACAAAACAAAAGAAGATCGTGCCGCTGCTTTGAAGCGTCACTTGGAATTCTTTAATACTCACCCATATATTGCTTCACCAATCTTAGGGGTAACCTTAGCACTAGAAGAAGAACGTGCCAATGGTGCTGCAGTTGATGATGTAGCGATCCAAGGGGTGAAAGTTGGGATGATGGGTCCTTTAGCCGGTGTCGGTGACCCAGTGTTCTGGTTTACTGTTCGTCCAATGTTAGGTGCATTAGGTGCTTCTCTAGCGTTAGGTGGAAATATCTTAGGTCCAATCATCTTCTTCTTGGCTTGGAATATCATCCGTTGGGCATTTATGTGGTATACACAAGAGTTCGGTTACCGTGCTGGATCAAAAATCACAGATGACCTTTCAGGTGGTTTATTGCAAGACGTTACAAAAGGCGCTTCTATCCTAGGGATGTTCGTTTTAGGTTCCCTTGTTCAACGTTGGGTATCCATTTCCTTTGCGCCAGTTGTTTCAAGCGTACCCCTTGATGAAGGTGCGTATGTGGATTGGGCAAAATTACCTTCAGGTCCTGAAGGGCTACAACAAGCATTCCAACAAGTCGCTGAAGGCCGTGCATTAACAGATACGAAAGTAACAACATTGCAAAATAACTTGGATCAATTGATTCCTGGATTGGCTGCACTATTGCTTACTTTGTTATGTATGTGGTTATTGAAGAAAAAAGTTTCTCCAATCATCATCATTATCGGTTTGTTCTTAGTCGGTATCGGTGGACACTTGATCGGATTGTTATAATCTTTCAATTAAAAAGTGCTTGGGGAAAACCCAAGCACTTTTTATCTATTCGCCAAAAAACATCAGAACAAGTATAATAGGATACAATCAGACATAGAAATGGGGCATATAAATTATGGTACAATCCCTAAATACCAAAGTTGATTTGACGATCGATGCGACTTCGTTTTTGGGTATCAATGAATATGGCAAAATTATGATCGGCGACAAGGCTTTTGAATTTTATAATGATCGTGACCAACGGAAATTTATTCAGATTCCTTGGGAAGATGTCGATTATGTCATTGCCTCTGTCATGTTCAAAGGTCGTTGGATCCCAAGGTACGCCATTCGGACGAAAAAAAATGGCACCTATACTTTTTCTTCGAAAGAGCCTAAGAAAGTTTTGCGGGCGATCCGTGTCTATGTTGATCCGGATCATATGGTTCATTCTCTTGGCTTTTTTGATGTGTTAAAGCGGTCATTCACTCGCAGAAAATAACATACAAGCATATTTTTGTTCAAACTATAATTGATATGGTACCCTTTTATTAGAAAGTTTAGGAGGGGTATTATGCATTTTTTATGGACATTGATCGTGGGTGCGGTCATCGGATCAATCGGAGGCGCAATCGCTGGTGAGAAACGCGGTTGTATCTTTGATATCGTAGCAGGGCTAGTTGGAGCATCGATTGGCCAAGCGCTATTTGGAACATGGGGACCACAGATTGCTGGAATGGCAATTGTTCCTGCCATTATCGGAGCGGTCATATTTGTCGCTGTCGTTTCGTTCTTCTTGGGACGTAGAAAATAACTTGCAGTCATTCATTTTTTAATGAATGGCTTTTTTTTTGTGACTTTTTCTCTGTGAATTCGTATAGTAGATATAAAGGGGTGTGGGTCTGTGTCGGGGGATGAACTCTTAGCGAAGATGTATCAAAAATATGCGCAGGACTGTTATTTGTATGCGTTTTACTTCACGAAAAACAAAGAACAAGCACAAGACTTAGTTGGTGAGGCGTTTCTCGTCTTAGCGGAATCTCTTGATGAGATGAAGGAGAAACAGATCAAGTTTTTTTTGTTAAAAATAATCAAAAATCGCTTTATTGACTGGACGCGTAAACAACAAGTACGCCATCGATGGTGGCAATCACCGCAAGTGCAAACTTTCGAAATAGAAGGCGTGAATCAATTGACTCCATTAGATGAAATGATGGTACAAGAGAAAAAAAGAGCGTTGTATATCGGTATTGAAAAACTGCCTCAAGATACGCGAGAAGTGATTTTGCTTTACTATTTTTTAGACTGGAGAATCGATGACATCGCAACCTATAAAGAGTGGAGCTACACACAAGCGAAGAATCGCTTGTATCGGGGAAGACAATTACTCAAGGAGGATCTGACAAATGAATGAACCCTTTCACTTTGAACAACTGCAAAAAAAAATCAAAAAACAACGCTACAAACGAGGTGTCTACTTTTTATTAGCAACAATAGTGGTGACAACAGCAGTCATCCTCGCATTGCCAAAGTTTGTGTCTTTTTTTTATTATGATCCACGGCAAAGCAGCCTCCAAGTCAATCGAGATAGTTACATCATGAACCGTCAAATCAATAATGAATTGACGACTCAAAATCATTTTTTGTCCAATTATGACATTCGATCTTTAGGTTTTGGTAAGTATGAGGTGTCAGAAGTTTACCAAAACCGCGATCAGAATCAGTCTACAGTTCAAACCGTTACCATCGATAAAAATCACTTGTTGAGAAATCCTCTCTCTAGTCGACAAGAAACTGATGTTCTTTTTGAATTGCGAATGCGAAACTCATCAAGTAAAGAATTCTCTGAGAATCAGTCAGCGCAACAAAACCTTTTAGCCAATCTAAAAAAGCTGCCCAAAAGTACATCTTTGATAACCACGCTTATTTTTGAAAAAGACGTATCATTGGAAGAATTGAAAGAATGGCAACAATATCAAATGTCCGATGGGGAAGTTCTCTGGACGGCTGTTCGGACAGGGGTTCCAACTGGAGATCAGGATTTTCAGCCAATTGGGTTTGCTAATAGTTTTTCTAGTGTCATTCCTGAAGAAAAATCAGTAGATGAAAGTTTTTTAAAAGACTTTCCTTTCTTAGACCCTTTTGAAGCAACGGACAAGCAGCAAAGGGATTATTCCGAAACAGAACAATCCGCTGCACATTTTGAATCGATGTTAAACTATTTGCTTACTCAAAAAGACTTTTTAGCATTGGAAGCGAATGATGCTCGTGATATTCTATCGGAGGAACAAATTGAAGAAGCGCTAGCCTATATTAAAAAAAACGGTATACGATCCTATGGTGTTTCAGCCGTCATGACTGTTGATGCCTTAATCAAATTGCTTGAAGAGGGGGAGAATATTTTAACAGCACGTGTAATGGAGACAAATGTCTTTCCTTTGATGAGTCAGACAGTTCAGAAGTAAAGAATAAGGAAGAGTAGAAAATTTTTAAGGATATTTTTTCATTCTTTTCGCTTTTCTGGGAAGTTTGCTATAATAATACAGAATAAGAAAGTGGGGAGAATAAATGATAAGAGTTGAGAAATTAAGAGAAGCAATGAGAAAAGACGCTGTGGATGGCTTTTTGATCACGAGCCCATACAATTTACGTTATCTAACGAACTTTACTGGCACAACTGGTTTAGCAGTTATTACGTTAGAGAAAGCATTTTTCGTTACTGATTTTCGTTATACAGAGCAAGCTGCTGCTCAAGCACAAGGATTTGAAATCGTTAAGAACAGCGGACCGATTTTTGAAGAAGTAGCGACTATTTGTGAAAACGAAGAAATTAATGTACTTGCTTTTGAAGAGAGCCATGTGAGCTTTGCGGATTACTCAGTGTTAGAAGAGATCATCGAAGAAACATCGTTAGCTCCTGTTTCAGGGATGATAGAATCTTTACGAGAAGTGAAAGATGAATCGGAAATTGCTCTGATTCAACAAGCTTGCCATATTGCAGACCAAGGATTTGAACACATTTTAAAAGTGATTCGTCCAGGAATGACAGAAATAGAAGTAGCCAATCAGTTAGACTTCTTTATGCGTTCATTAGGCGCCACAAGTGTCTCTTTCGATACGATCGTGGCAAGTGGATTGCGCTCTGCAATGCCTCATGGAGTAGCTAGCGAAAAAGTGATTGAACATGGCGATTTAATCACTCTTGATTTTGGGTGTTACTATCAAGGCTACGTGTCGGATATGACCCGCACCTTCGCCGTTGGTGACCCCGGGGATAAATTAAAAGAAATTTATCAAATCGTTCTCGAAGCACAAGAAAAAGTTTTGGCAGCAGCAAAACCTGGTATGACGGGTATTGAATTAGATGCGATTGCACGAGACCATATTGCCTCTTTCGGGTATGGAGAAGCCTTTGGCCATTCGACAGGTCACGGAATCGGTCTAGAAATCCATGAAGGACCAAATGTTTCTTTCCGGGCAGACAAAGCGTTTGTTGCAGGGAATGTCATTACGGATGAACCAGGAATCTATCTTCCAGGCATCGGTGGGGTCCGAATCGAAGATGATTTATTGATTACAGAAACGGGCAATCAAGTTTTGACGCATTCCCCTAAAGAATTGATCATCTTATAGATCAAAAACCTCGTTTGTTTCAGAAAATTCATTGAGAATAGTGGGTTATTATAGATTCTCAGTGCAGAAAATGATAAACTTAGAGCGAGAAGGAACCTCTATGCAAGTGGAATGGTCTATCTAAGCGATCGCTGGTCAAAAGGATTCCCTGTTTGACAAGATAGATAACAATGTGTGGAAGTTTAGAATGGAGGCAAAACTTATGAATGAAGATAAAAATCTAGTTTTAGACGCAAGTCCTGAATTAGGAGAAATCGTAATCGCACCGGAAGTTATCGAGATTATTATCGGTATCGCAGCATCTAAAATTGAAGGTGTCTATGGGATGCGCGGTACATTCGCAAATAACGTGACAGAATTGCTAGGTCGTTCTGCTCATGGCAAAGGTGTCTACTTGACCATCGATGAGACTGGCATCAAAGTGGATCTTTATTGCTACTTGAGTTATGGTGTTTCAGTACCTAAGGTAGCGATGGAAATTCAAGATCGTGTAAAACAGCAAGTATTGTTCATGACAGATGTTCATTTAGCGGAAGTCAATGTCCATGTGGTAGCTGTTGTGCCAGAGAAAATCGAACAACCAGATATTGAAGAATTATTCGGAAGCGACGAGGAAGAAAATGAGTAAAGAATTATCGCGTCATGAGATTCGGAAAATGGCATTGCAAGCCTTATTTCCTTTAGATTTTAATAAAGATTTGACCAAACAAGATGCAATCATCCATGCCATTGAACTGGAACACCATGAATTAGTTGATGAAGAGCAGGAGCACTTCGTTCCCGCCTACTTAGATCAACTTGTGGCTGGTGTCTGTCATTACAAGGAATCTTTAGATGAAGTGATCCAATCTCACTTGAAATCAGGATGGAAGATTCAACGATTGTCAAAAATGGATGTGACGATTTTACGCATCGCATTGTATGAGATGCTGTATGTCGACAATGTTCCTAATCGAGTGGCATTAAATGAAGCCATCGAATTAGCTAAAACATTCAGCGATGACCAATCCAGAAAATTTGTGAATGGCATTCTTTCCAATGTCAACAGTGAAATTGAAACCGTAGAAGGTTAATAAGCCATGAAAACCAGTTTCAGCAATAGGCTGAAGCTGGTTTTTTCTCTACCCAAATTTTAAATTCTGTTTATGACCGCTTATTAGATGATGCCAACACTACTCATGCTTGGGATGAAAACAAGCGGTGGGAAACGATGACTGCTGCCAAAAAAGGACTGATGGAAACAACTGCCGGTATGATCCTTATCAGCCAAAATCAAAACTCAGTGTTGCAAAAACCTTCGATTTCGGAATTAAACTACCACACTTTTGCGGCACCAATGACTCTCAGAAACCCTGTGAAAAAATAAGCCCAACAAAGATCGCTCAATTTGATTTGTTTAAAGTGAATCCTTTTATTTTATATAGTAGTGAAATCCTTGCAGTCCTTTTTGAAAAGGGCTGCTTTTTGTTATCTGCACAAAGCATTGATGAAGCAGAGGTTGGAAGAAAATGCTATGATACTAGAGATGAGAAACTACGATTTTCCTGCCGGAAATCATTTTTCTTCAAAGCGAACTATGCTAGAATAGAAAAAAGTTAGAGGAGTTGTCGATATGGGTATTTTGATTAATGGAAAAGAATTAGCAGAGAAGATGCAAGCGGATCTTACTGCAGAAACCGCCCTTTTAAAAGAGCAAGGGATTATTCCCGGACTAGTTGTTTTGCTCGTGGGTGAAGATAAAGCAAGTCAAACATATGTCCGAAACAAAGAACTTGCTGCGGCAAGAATCGGCATACGATCTAAAGTTGAACATTATCCCGAGTCGATAACGGAAGAAGAACTGCTTAGCGAAATCGATAAGTACAACAAGGATCCAGAATTTCATGGGATCTTAGTCCAGCTCCCATTGCCTGAACAAATTAATGAAGAGAAAGTATTGCTGTCGATTCGACCAGAAAAAGATGTTGATGGCTTCCATCCCATCAACCTAGGTAAATTATTCGCTGGTGTTCCAGATCGAATTCCATGTACGCCTTACGGTATCATGAAGATGTTTGAAGCATATGATATTCCTCTTGAAGGCAAAAATGCCCTGGTGATCGGCCGAAGCAATATCGTAGGCAAACCAATGGCGCATTTGCTTTTGGGAAAAAATGCTACTGTCACTATCGCTCATTCAAAAACCCAAAATTTACCGGCATTGGCTCGTCAAGCCGATATCTTAGTGGTGGCGATTGGACGTGGCCATTTTGTAACCAAAGAATTTATCAAAGAAGGAGCCGTCGTTATTGATGTGGGAATGAATCGTGATGAAGCAGGCAAATTGATCGGGGATGTGAAATTTGACGAAGTCGAACCCATCGCCAGCTATATCACCCCAGTTCCCCGTGGTGTTGGACCAATGACGATCACGATGCTGATGGCACAGACTATAGCAGCGGCAAAGGAGACGTTAAAGAGATAATATGGCACAACAATATTTAACTGTGACCGCATTAACCAAATATTTAAAACGCAAGTTTGACGCTGATCCATACTTGGAACGGGTGTATTTGACGGGGGAAATCTCCAATTTTCGCAGACGACCCAACCATCAATATTTTAGCTTAAAAGACGATGGAGCCAAAATTTCAACGGTTATGTTCAAAGGCGCCTTTGATAAGCTGCGCTTTCAGCCAGAAGAAGGCATGAAAGTGTTGGCTGTTGGCCGTATCTCACTTTATGAGGCTAGCGGCAATTATCAAATGTACATTGAACATATGGAGCCGGATGGAGTAGGCGCATTGTATCAAGCCTATGAACAGCTTAAGAAAAAGTTGGCAGAAGAAGGTCTTTTTTCAGCGCCCAAAAAAGTGCTCCCAAGGTATCCGAAACGGATCGCAGTCCTTACCAGTCCTAGCGGGGCAGTGATTCGAGATATCATTACAACAGCGCAGCGCCGCTACCCGATTGCTGAAATCGTCTTGTTTCCAACAGTTGTCCAAGGAGACAAAGCAGCAGATGATGTCGTGAAAAACATCCAACGAGTGGAAGCAGACGGCGCTTTCGATACTATGATCATTGGCCGTGGTGGGGGTTCTATTGAAGATCTTTGGCCCTTTAACGAGGAACGGGTTGCTCGTGCGATATTTGCCGCCCAGACACCAGTCATTTCTTCGGTAGGGCATGAGACGGATACCACGATTGCTGATTTAGTCGCTGATGTCCGGGCAGCTACACCAACTGCTGCTGCAGAATTGGCAGTCCCTGTTCTCTCAGAAGAAATTTTGCGGATCGAAGAGAAACAGACAAGGCTTGAACAAGCATTTATGTATCAGATTCAGCGAAAACAGGAACGGTTTCAACGGGCAGTCGGTTCTTATATTTTTCGCCAGCCGGAGCGCTTGTATGAAGCGCAAGCAATCAAACTGGATCAGCTGCAGCAACGGATGAATCAATCACTGCAAACGCAGCTTTACGATAAAGAGAAATTGGCTAGCCAATTGATCCATCGTTTGGAACAGCAGCTTCCCAAAGCACGATTAACAGCTGCCGAACAAGAGGTCAACTACTTGACGCAGCGATTAGAAAAAGCCATCCAGTTGAGTGTTGAGAAAAAAGAACAGCGCTTTTTAAGCGCCCTCCAATCACTGGACCTTTTGAGTCCACTAAAAATCATGGGACGTGGCTACAGCTTTACCACGAAAGATGACCAAGTTGTTAAAACGATCCAAGATATTGAAACTGGTGATGAGCTGAATGTTCACTACCAAGATGGTTTGGCACTTGTTAAAGTTATCGCAACAGAAGGAGAAGAATATGGCAAATCCAACATTTGAAGAATCATTACAAGAATTGGAACAAATCGTTACTCGGCTAGAGCAAGGCGATGTTCCATTAGAAGAAGCGCTTGATGCCTTTCAAAAAGGAATGGTGTTAAGTAAACAGTGTAAAGATACATTGGCAAAGGCAGAAAAATCATTGACAAAAATGATGACTGAAAACAATGAAGAAGTTCTTTTTGACGAGGAAAACTAATGGATAATATGCAACAATTTCAAGAAAAATATCTTTCAGAGATCGAAGCAGTCATTGTTCGTTTTTTAGAAGAACACACCAGTGATCAAACCTTGAAAGACAGCATGCTTTACTCCATCCATGCTGGCGGCAAACGCATACGGCCACTTCTCTTAGCCGCAACCGTTGCTTCTTTTCGCAAACCTATGACTTTGGGGGCCTATCAGACTGCGGCAGCATTGGAAATGATTCATACGTATTCATTGATACATGATGATTTACCAGCGATGGACGATGATGCGCTGCGTCGAGGCAAGCCCACCAACCATACTGTTTATGGTGAAGCGTTAGCAATTCTTGCCGGAGATGGGCTGCTGACGGCTGCATTTCAGCTTTTGTCATTGGCTGATATTGAATCGAATAAGAAAATTCTGCTATTGCAGCAACTTAGTCAGGCTGCCGGTACAGCGGGAATGGTGGCTGGACAAGCAGCAGATATCCAAGGAGAAAATCAACAGCTTACTCTTGAAGAGTTGATTGCGGTTCATGAACGAAAAACTGGGGAGCTGATTCGTTTTGCTGTGATTGCTGGTGGGATTTTGGCCGATCAGACAGAAGAAGTCATTGATCTATTGGATCAGTTCGCTCGTCATTTGGGCTTGGCTTTTCAGATTCGCGATGATCTGTTGGATGTCACTAGTACCACAGAAGCACTGGGGAAAATCGTCCATCGGGATGATGCGTTAGCCAAAAGTACGTATCCGGCTTTACTGGGGCTTGAAGGCGCTCATCAGGCATTAACCGATGAGTTAACGCAGGCCTATGCACGATTAAATGAGTTGAGTCATTTCGGACATTTCGAGCAAGACTTGCTCGCAGCCGTTGTCAAACAATTCGAGATTAGAGGAAAGCAATGAAAAAAGAACGAGTAGATGTGTTAGCAGTCCAACAAGGGCTTTTTGAAACAAGAGAGCAAGCAAAACGCGGTGTCATGGCTGGGTTAGTTTATACAGAAAAAAACGAACGCTTGGACAAGCCAGGGGAAAAAATTAGTAGTGAGACCGAACTTCAAATCAAAGGGAAAAAACTGCCTTATGTTTCTCGGGGGGGATTGAAGCTTGAGAAAGCATTGAAAACCTTCGACTTTGATGTCAAAGACAAGATTCTTTTAGACATTGGGGCTTCCACCGGAGGCTTTACTGATGCCGCTCTACAAAACGGTGCGAAAATGAGTTATGCGCTAGATGTCGGTTACAATCAGTTGGCGTGGAAGTTACGGCAAGATCCGCGGGTCGTCGTGATGGAGCGAGTGAACTTTCGTTATGCCAAACCGACTGATTTCTTAGAAGGATTGCCAGAAAGAGCGACCATCGATGTATCATTTATTTCCTTGAAGTTGATCTTGCCGCCTTTACATGAAATTTTAGTTGACCAAGGGGAAGTCATTGCCTTGATCAAGCCGCAATTTGAAGCAGGAAAAGCATTTGTTGGGAAAAATGGTATTGTTCGAGACCCAGCTGTCCATCAACGGGTTCTGGAAGAAATCTTGGACTTTGCTCAGTCAAATGGTTTTTCTATCCTTGATCTTAGTTTTTCACCGATCACCGGTGGGGAGGGCAATATTGAATTTCTAGTTCATTTGCAAAAAGGGACAGGGAGCAGTCAAGCAGAAATTTCGATTCCTCAAGTCGTGGCTGAAGCACATGAAACTTTTCATCATCCTAAAACGTATTGATTTATGTGGAGCTGGTATTTTGCGTACTGGCTCTCTTTCTTTCTGTTTCAAAATAGGATAAAATTAGTAGGAATTCAATCAGGAGGAACGAGAGATGAGAAAAAAAGAGCGTCATCGTTTGATAACACGATTGCTTAGTGAGCAAGATATTCAAAAGCAGGAAGAATTTGTCGAATTGCTTCAGGAAAAAGGAGTATCGGTGACACAGGCGACGATCTCCCGCGACATTAAAGAAATGAAGCTAGTCAAAGTCCCTTCACAAAAAGGCGGGTATCGCTACAGTATTCCTCAAGAAACAACGGAAGATGTCATAGCTAAATTAGAAAAGATTTTGAAAGCCGCTTTTGTTTCTGTTGATCGAATGGATAAATTTGTTATCTTACGCACGTTGCCAGGAAATGCTTCGGCATTGGCAAATTTGATCGATAAACAATATGCAAAGGAACTGTTTGGCACCTTAAATGATGATGACAATGTTTTGATGATCACTAAAACCGAAGCAGATGCCGACACATTGTTTAAAGACTTTCAACGATTTATCTAGAGGAGGTAATTCATGCTTTTAGAGTTGACCATTCAAAATTTCGCAATTATTTCCCATTTGCACCTTTCCTTTCACGAGGGAATGACCGCTTTGACAGGAGAGACCGGGGCTGGCAAATCGATCATCATTGATGCAATGGGCTTGTTAGCCGGTGGTCGCGGATCCACTGATTACTTGCGGCAAGGCACAGAAAAATGTCGACTGGAAGGCCTATTTGAATGGCCAAAACAGCCTGAATTTCAAGAACTGACAGAAGAGCTAGGGATTGACCAAGAAGATGTCCTGATCGTTCAACGGGATATCTCACAATCAGGAAAAACAATTTGTCGGGTCAACGGTCGTACAGTCACCTTAGCAAGTTTACGAAAAATCGGTCTTTTTCTAGTGGATATTCAAGGACAAAATGAGCATCAAGAATTATTGCAGCCGGAAAGACACCTAAGTTTAGTAGATGGTTTCGGGGATGATGCGTTCAAAGAAGATCTCTTGCAGTATCAAGCAGCATATCAAGAATACCGTAATTTAGAAAAGCAAGTTCGTCATATTCAGGAAAATGAACAACTATATGTTCAACGAATGGATATGTTGCGATTCCAACAAGAAGAAATTGCGCAGGCTGAATTGATCGAAGGTGAAGAAGAAACCTTGATCGAGGAACGGGAGAAGTTGACCAACTATCAGAAAATCGTCGATGCGTTAGGTCAAAGTTATGGCGCGCTCTCCTCGGAAGAAATGAGCAGTGTTGACGGAGTAAGCGTGGCACTATCCGAGATCCAATCGATCGCCCACTTAGATCAAGCCTATGAGAAGATCAGTGAAACGATCCAAAGTGCTTACTATTTGTTGCAGGATGCCGCTTCAGACATTTCGAGACAACTGGATAACCTTGAACTTGATGAAGGACGACTGGAAGAAGTCAATAACCGTCTGGAAATCATTCGGCAGTTGAAACGCAAATATGGAGAATCAATCTCTGTCATTTTGGCCTATTATGAAGAAATCAGTCAAGAAATTGCTGAATCTGCCTATACGGAAGGTCAGTTAGAACAATTAGAAGAGCAGTTGACAGCTAAGGCAGATGCGGTCTGGGCACTTGCTGAGCAGCTGCATGTCAAACGCCGAGAGATTGCGCATCGCTTGGAAAAAGAGATTGTGCAGGAGTTGAATGATCTCTATATGGAACATGCACAATTTGAAGTTCGTTTTACCAATAGCAAACAACTTTCGGCAACCGGTTTTGATAGTGTAGCTTTTTATCTCACGACCAATCCGGGGGAAGGGATGAAACCTCTTGTTCGGGTGGCATCGGGTGGTGAGCTGTCCCGTATCTTATTAGCATTAAAATCGATTTTTTCACGGAAACAAGGGATTACCAGTATTGTTTTTGATGAAGTCGATACCGGAGTCAGTGGGCGCGTGGCGCAGGCAATCGCTGAAAAAATCTCAAAAATCGCCTTGAATTCACAAGTGTTGTGTATCACGCATTTGCCACAAGTGGCGGCAGTAGCTGACTATCAATACTTTATTGAAAAAGCGATCCAAGAAGGACGAACGGAGACGCGAGTCAGTCAATTATCGTATGAAGCGCGTGTGACTGAGATTGCTCGTATGCTTTCGGGAGCTGAGATCACAGACTTGACGGTGGAACATGCCCGCGAATTACTTGCTTTAGCCCATCAGTAAAATATAAAAAATAAAACATGAAATGGAAACGCCAAAGCAAGTGCTCCTAATGGAAATGAGTCGACAACTTGCTTTACGCGGGTCCATTTTGTTTCTTTTGGAGGATGGAAAATGAAAAAATATCAAAAAATCTTACTTGGTCTCTTGATAGGCCTGTTTCTTTTAGGCGCAGGCGGCTGGTTTGGCTGGCAAAAATTGCATTATTCAGCAAGTGAAGCCGCTCAAACTGCTCTTGCAAAAGGGCAAGTGAAACAAGACGCGCTTTATTTCTCTGGGGATCCAGAAAAACCGTTAGTTGTTTTTTATCCCGGGGCTTTGGTTGATGCAGAAAGTTACAGTGTTTGGGCAGAATCCTTATCAGCAAAGGGATATGCGGTTGCAATCGTCAAAATGCCTTTTGATTTAGCGGTTCTAGGCGGTAATCGAGCAGAAGACATTTTGAAAGAATTTCCTCATACTGGCTATGTGATTGGCGGTCATTCACTGGGAGGGGTAATGGCTAGCCGTTACGCTGCGAGTCATGAAGATGGACTGAAGGGCGTCTTTTTCTTAGCAAGTTATCCTGATGAAAAAGGGAGTCTAGCTGATACCAATTTGTCCGTTCTTTCTCTGACGGCCAGCAAAGATGGCGTGTTGGATCAAGAGAATTATCAAGGGGCAAAAGAGTATTTGCCAGATTCAGCGCTTTTTGAAACAATCTCAGGAGGCAATCATGCTGGTTTTGGCAGCTACGGCCCGCAGCGAGGCGATGGAGTGGCCACCATCTCAAATGAAGAACAGCAGCAACAAATTGAGAATAAGCTAATAGAATGGTTAGAAAAACTGGAGTAAACTAGCTGGTTTATGAGAAAGAACAAACAAAAAGACGGCAGAAGCAGGCACCTAAGTGACCGCTTCTGCCGTTTTGATTCAACATACATTTGGGGAAATGTTGATGAAATCACGAAAACGTCGAACATAATTCAGGGCAATTCTTGATTGGGGAAGCAAGAAAGGTTATTATGTTCTTTTAATAATTGTTTTCTTATCCAGTATATCACAGGAGGAATTGACAATATAGTTATTTTTTCTAATTGAAAAAAATTTTTAATTTTAGAATTTTAGTTATTTTCTGTAAGTATTTTCTAGGAAAGGAGTAAATTTTTGAGCATAGTAGGAAATATTAGCAAATAATAATTTTCAACAATTTCATAAAATGGTAAAATGGAAATAATTGTATTTAACTTTCAAGAGAACAAGGAGCGTTATCATGAAAAAATTGAAATTTTTGGGACCAGTTTTAGGCTTGGTCATTCTTTTATCCGGCTGTGCAAAGTGGATTGATCAAGGAGAATCAATTACTGCTGTAGGCTCTTCCGCACTGCAACCATTAGTAGAGACTGTGGCAGAAGAATTCCAAAACGAAAATCCTGGCAGATTTATCAACGTCCAAGGTGGCGGTAGTGGTACTGGATTGAGTCAAGTGCAGGCGGGGGCTGTCGAAATCGGTAATTCAGATCTTTTTGCAGAAGAGAAATCAGGAATTGATGCCGATGCACTTGTGGATCATAAAGTAGCAGTTGTTGGCATTACGCCGATTGTAAATAAAAATGTCGGTGTTTCTGATATCTCTACAGAAAATTTACGTAAGATTTTCTTAGGTGAGATCACCAACTGGAAAGAAGTAGGGGGGAATGATCAAAAAATCGTTCTGCTGAACCGTGCAGCAGGTAGCGGAACCCGGGGAACTTTTGAAAAATGGATCATGGATGGAGAAACAGCGATTCCATCCCAAGAGCAAGATTCCAGCGGTATGGTGCGTTCGATCGTTTCCGATACCCCTGGGGCAATTAGTTATGTTGCCTTTTCTTATGTAACGGACGACGTCAACGTTCTTTCCATTGATGGTGTGGCGCCAACTGATGAAAATGTCACTACAAATGACTGGAAAGTCTGGGCGTACGAACATATGTATACAAATGGTGAACCGGAAGCACTGACAGCGGAATTTCTTGAGTATATTCTTTCGGATGAAGTGCAAGAACATATTGTAGGGGATCTTGGTTATATCCCTATTTCAAAAATGCAAATTGAGCGGGACGCGGAAGGAAACGTCATCGAGTAATCTTTACACAAAATTTACAAAGTTGGCGAAAAATTTACAAAAGGTTTAACTGAAATTGATGTTCGAGCGATAAACTAATATTTGTGAATTTAGTTTGATTTTTGAGGAGGAATCCCTCGTGGAAAATGTAAAAGAAGTGTTAACGAAAAAGTCTAAGCGAGCAAGAATGGAGCAGCGGGGAAGGCTCATTAGTTTTCTTTGTATCGCATTGATCGTTTTGGTTGTGATCTCAATTTTCTATTTTGTAGCAAGTCGTGGACTGGCCACGTTTTTCGTTGATAAAGTAAATGTATTTGATTTCTTATTTGGTACCCAATGGAACCCTAGCGCTGTTGGACCAGACGGACAGCCGCTTGTCGGCGCATTGCCGATGATCATTGGCTCCTTTGTCGTCACTTTCTTATCAGCAATCATCGCTACGCCATTTGCGATTGGTGCGGCTGTCTTTATGGTAGAGATTTCCCCTAAAAATGGTGAGAAAATTTTACAACCCGTTATTGAATTATTGGTGGGTATTCCTTCTGTCGTTTATGGTTTTATCGGGCTATCTGTGATCGTGCCAGCTGTTCGTTCTGTTTTTGGCGGTACAGGTTTCGGGATCTTGGCAGGAACATTCGTCCTTTTCATCATGATTTTACCGACAGTGACAACCATGACTGTCGATGCCTTGAGAGCAGTCCCAAGACATTATCGTGAAGCTTCACTTGCTCTTGGTGCAACCAGATGGCAAACGATTTACAAAGTTGTCTTGCGGGCAGCAGTTCCCGGAATTTTGACAGCAGTTGTTTTTGGGATGGCTCGGGCTTTTGGTGAAGCTTTGGCGATCCAAATGGTAATTGGGAATGCGGCATTGATGCCATCTAGTTTGGTCACCCCAGCTTCCACTCTAACATCGATTCTAACAATGGGAATCGGAAATACGATCATGGGAACTGTTGAAAATAACGTGCTGTGGTCATTAGCGTTGATCTTGTTATTGATGTCATTATTATTCAATGTTGTGATTCGATTGATTGGTAAGAAAGGAGCGTTGAAATAATGAATGCGAAACGCTCAGATAAAATCGCTACCGGCGTCCTTTATACGGTAGCAGGAATCATTGTTTTGATTTTAGCTTCTTTATTGCTGTATATTCTAGTCCGAGGAATTCCTCATATTAGTTGGGAATTTTTGACTTCTCCTTCTAAAGCGTACCAAGAAGGCGGAGGAATTGGGATTCAGCTATTCAACTCATTGTATCTGTTATTGGTTACAATGATTATTAGTTTCCCAATTTCGTTAGGTGCTGGGATTTATTTATCGGAATATGCGAAGAAAAATTGGTTTACAGATGTGGTAAGAACGTCGATTGAGATTCTTAGTTCATTGCCTTCAGTGGTTGTCGGACTTTTTGGTTTCTTAGTCTTTGTTATTCAATTCGGCTATGGTTTCTCGATTATTTCCGGGGCGTTAGCATTAACCTTTTTCAATTTGCCTTTACTCACTAGAAACGTGGAAGAATCGCTGCAGGCCATTCATTATACACAACGAGAAGCTGGCTTATCATTAGGCTTGTCCCGCTGGGAAACAGTTACCCGAATCATCGTTCCAGAAGCAACTCCGGGAATCTTGACCGGTGTCATCTTGAGTTCAGGACGTATTTTTGGAGAGGCCGCTGCATTGATCTATACTGCCGGACAAAGTGCTCCAGCATTAGATTTTTCAAATTGGAACCCGCTGAGTGTTTCCAGCCCGATCAGCATTTTCCGACAAGCGGAAACATTGGCTGTCCATATCTGGAAAGTCAATACAGAAGGAACGATGCCTGATGGGATGCAAGTCTCAGCAGGTGCTTCAGCAGTCTTGATCATCGCTGTTCTATTGTTTAACTTTGGCGCTCGCGCAGTCGGTAAACGATTGTATAAGAAAATGACGTCAGCATAAGGAGAATAACTGTATGAATGATTATAATTGGGAAGAACGGAATATCATTACCTTTGATCGACCAGAAGACGTCGCTCTTTACACAAATGATCTGCACGTATGGTATGGAACGAATGAAGCCATCAAAGGAATTGATCTGCAATTTGAAAAAAATAAAATCACTGCTTTGATTGGACCGTCTGGTTGCGGAAAATCGACCTATCTCCGTTCATTGAATCGCATGAACGACGGTATTGCCAATACGAAAGTCACGGGACAAATTATGTACAAAGGTGTCGATGTCAACACCAAAGAAGTCGATGTCTATGAAATGCGTAAACGGATCGGCATGGTTTTCCAGCGTCCAAATCCTTTTAGTAAATCGATCTATGACAATATTGCCTTTGCTTTGCGTCGTCATGGCGAAAAGGACAAGAAAAAATTAGACGAGATCGTTGAAACAAGTTTGAAACAAGCCGCTTTGTGGGATCAAGTCAAAGACAGTTTGGATAAAAGTGCCCTTGCATTGTCTGGGGGACAACAACAACGTCTGTGTATTGCTCGTGCCATTGCTATGAAACCAGATATTTTACTTTTGGATGAACCAGCAAGTGCACTTGATCCAATTTCAACCGGAACGGTTGAAGAAACATTGGTCAACTTAAAGCAAGATTATTCCATCATTATCGTGACGCATAATATGCAACAGGCTGCACGGATCAGTGACTATACCGCATTCTTTTATTTGGGAAATGCGATTGAATATGATCACACACGAAAAATATTTACACGTCCTAAGATCCAAGCAACAGAAGATTATGTATCAGGTCACTTTGGCTAATCTGATCCGATCAGTAAACGGAGGCTAAGAAATGGCAGAAGAAATTATCACATCAAAAGATCTGCATTTGTATTATGGAAAAAAAGAAGCACTTAAAGGAATCGATCTTTCCATCAACAAAGGAGAAATCACCGCAATGATTGGACCTTCTGGTTGTGGCAAATCGACGTATCTTCGTTCGTTGAATCGGATGAACGATCTGATTCCCGGCGTCACGATTACAGGAAGTGTCGTCTATAAAGGGAAAGATATCTACAGTCCCAAACAAGATACAGTAGATTTACGGAAAGAAATCGGCATGGTTTTCCAACAACCAAATCCTTTTCCTTTTTCAATTTACGAAAACGTTATTTATGGGTTAAAATTAAAGGGTGTCAAAGACAAAGAGATTCTCGATAAAACAGTGGAAGAAAGTTTGAAAGCTGCCTCAGTCTGGGAGGATGTCAAAGATAAGCTTCATCAAAGTGCGCTTTCTTTGTCTGGTGGTCAGCAACAGCGGGTCTGTATTGCCCGGGTATTGGCTGTCGATCCGGAAATCATTTTATTAGATGAGCCAACGAGTGCGTTGGATCCTATATCATCAGGTAAAATCGAAAACACCCTTTTAGCACTGAAAGAACGCTACACAATGATCATTGTGACTCATAACATGTCTCAAGCTTCAAGAATCTCTGACAAAACAGCCTTCTTCTTAGACGGCAACTTGATCGAATTCAATGATACCAAGAAAGTATTCTTGAGTCCGAAAGAGAAAGAAACGGAAGACTATATTTCAGGAAGATTTGGTTAGGAGGAAAAAGCAATGTTGCGTACACAATTTGAAGAAGAATTACTGAATCTTCATAATCAATTTTATGAAATGGGGATGCTTGTAAGTAATGCGATCCATAAATCTGTTCGTGCGTATGTGAAGCATGATAAAGGAATCGCGCAAGAAGTCATTGAGAATGATGAAGCAATTAACAATATGGAAGTGCGATTAGAGAAAAAAAGTTTTGAAATGATTGCATTACAACAGCCTGTGACCACTGATTTGCGAATGATCATTACGGTGATGAAAGCCAGTTCAGATTTAGAACGTATGGGCGATCACGCAGTATCTATTGCAAAGTCGACGATTCGTGTCAAAGGAGAAACTCGGATTGCGGAGATCGAAAAAGAAATTTCCGATATGTCTGACTATGTCAAAAAAATGGTGGACAATGTTTTGGTCGCTTATGTAAAAACAGACCAAGAAGACGCTCGGATGATTGCGCAAATGGATGAGCGTGTCAACGAATTCTATAAGGATATCTATTACAAAACAATTGAAAGTATGAAGGCCAATCCTGAGACAGTAGTCAGTGGTACCGACTATCTTTCAGTTGCTCAATACCTTGAAAGAATCGGAGACTATGTGACTAATATTTGTGAGTGGATCGTTTACTTAGCTACTGGTAAAATCAGTGAGTTAAATACCAATCGCACAGAAATGATCTAATGAATATTCCTTTGTCTCAGAAGTAATGATTCATTGCTGTGTTTCATTGTGACTTGTACTATACTATAGAGGGGGAAATAGTTTACCTAGAGCTATGGATTCTTGGGAAACTATTGAATAAGTTTGCGGATCTTCTTCCGCTAGCTGCCTCAGCTATAGTATATTTTTTTGCTTTTCGATTTTGAGCAATTGGCATTTTGTTTAGAAAAGGGTTCTTTTTTACTTTAATACTGTGTTGTGGCATGATTTTTTTTGAAAGAACTTCGGATTGATAAAAACTTGGTACTTTAGACCTATGACAGTTTCCAGAAAAACAGGCATAATATGTTCGTAAGCTAAACTTGCAAACAAAAATTTGCTGAAGGAGGCAATTTCCATGAACGAAAGAGAACGTGTATTGGATTTAGTGAAAAAAGGTGTGCTTTCTACAGAAGAAGCATTGGATTTGCTTGAAGGAATGGCAAAAGCCAAAGATGAGAATCAAATCAACAAAGCTGCAGCTGAAGTATCTGCTGATAAGACAAATAATGACTTTTTTGTAGAAGTTGAAAAAAACCACGAAAAAGAAGAAGCTTCTTTTGATGGGGAAGAAAAACTACGACAAAATGAAGCGCAAGATAAAGAAAATCTTGAAAAAATTTTGGATGAATTGGCGACTGAGGCAAATCAAGCTTCTGCTGAATTAGATGAAATCAATGTAGAAATTCAAGGTGTGAAAGCAGAACTGAAAGAAGCACAAGAAGTTCTCATGCAGTTGAATACGAAAGAAGAATTGGATCAGTTATCTGAAGAAGAATTGGCAACCCGTCATGAAACGGAAGCGACGATTGGTTCTCTAGAAGATTCACTTGATCGCTTGAGTGAAGAAAAAGCGACATTAGATGCGAAACTAAAAAATATTCGCAAAGACCAATGGTCACAAACCAAAGAAAAAATTAGTCAAAAATTAGATATTCCAGATGACTGGAAAGAGCAAGCAACAGATACATTCACTCAAGTCAGTGAAAAAATGGTTGATGCAGGAACTCAATTTGGTCAATTCTTGAAAAAAACCGTTCGTGCTGTATCTGAATCAGTGAATGACAACATGGAATGGAAAGATATCAACTTGAAAGTTCCTGGCGTTGCAGCAACGAAATTTGAGCATACTTTTGAATATGCTGAAACAGAAGCGACACTGATCGATGTGAAATTAGCGAACGGAAATGTTGAATTCCGCTTGTGGGATGAACCAGGTGTGAAAGTCGACGCGAAAATCAAGCTTTATGGTAAAATGGACGCGGCTACACCTTTTGATGCATTCGATGCCCGAAGCCAAATTGATGTGGACGATGAACGTATTTCCTTCCAAATTCCGAACAAACGTATCCGTGCGGACTTGGTCTTCTATCTACCAACTCGTACCTATGATCACGTTGCAGTGAAATTGTTGAATGGGAATGTAACGTTTACCGAATTAGTGGCAAAAGATGTCTATACGAAATCTACCAATGGTACGATCGATTTCCGCAAAGTAGATGCTACGATGTTGGAAATTGAAGGTGTGAATGGTAACATCTTAGTTCAAGAAGGCGATATTCTTGATGCAATCATTGAAACTGTCAATGGGGATGTTACACTTACAGCAACACCGCAAAACACAGGAATCTCACTAGTGAACGGTAATATCCGTGTCACCTACAAAGAAGATCGGGTACAAAAATTGAATGCCAGCTCAGTTAACGGAAATGTTAAAGTAGCTTTACCACAATCTGTTGGTTTTGAAGGCTTGGCAAAAACCAGCTTGGGCAGTATCAATCAACGATTGAGCGACTTTGAGATCGTACGTGAGAAAAAAGAACGGATGAATCAGTTGCTGCAATTCCGTCGGGTAGCCGATAAAGTAGCTCAAGTCGATCTTTCTACGACGACTGGGAATGTTTTTATCAAAGACACAGAACAATAATCTGATTCCATCAGATCTATCGATAGATTGTCAGAAGGAAGGTGAAGGTAAATGAACAAACGATTAACGAAATCAACCAACAATGTAGTGATTACAGGTACTTTGGGAGGTTTAGCAGAATACTTGGGAATTGATCCAACGATCATCCGTGTGATCTATGTCTTTCTATCATTAGTAACTGCTGGATTCCCTGGGATCACCCTTTATGTCATCATGGCAATCTTGATCCCTTCTGGACGCAAGAGCTCTGGTGGATATGGACATAATAATCAATACTACAATGCGAACAAAAAAGAAACAAATCGTCCGCGCAAAGAAGCAGATAAAGTGGAGGATGAGGACTGGAGTGACTTCTAATGTCCTACTTTCAACGATTGATAATGAATACACTCACCTTTGTTGCACTGGCAGTACTGCTACCAAACATGGTCCATGTTCGTAGTATTGTGATGGCATTAGTTGCCAGCTTTGTTCTTTCCATTTTAAATGCATTGATCAAACCAATCTTGAGTATTATCTCATTTCCGTTGACGCTGTTGACATTTGGGCTTTTCAGTTTTGTGATCAATGCGCTGATGCTAAATTTGACCTCAACTTTTGTTGGCGCAGCTAACTTTGGTTTTTCCTCATTTGGCGCAGCAATTTTGGTGGCTTTGATCATGTCAGTGATCAACATGATTGTGACAGAACACAATATTGAAAAATATACGAGATAAAAACATCCACACATTCTTGAGACATAAGTAATTATGTTGAAGGAATGGGGGGTGTTTTTTTTGTTTTTTTATAACAACTAGCTATGTGAACAAACAAGTTGATGCGATGAGAAAAGAAAATCCGTGGATCTTTTTCCTACCTCCTTAAGAAACGGCGGACACGTCTAATGGATGTAGCAATTAGCTTTTTTTTGTCATGTTCACCTAGGCGTGTCATGTTAAATTAAGTAGAAAAATTTGTGAAAGTATTTTTTTATGAATGTCAAAAGTTATTTTAAAAAAATCAGAGGTTTTGAAAGAGATGATACTTTGAAAAGGAATAGGTGAAATACTTGTGGCAACGTTTTGCATTGAGAATAGCAACTCAGTCTAGCTAATAACTGCTCAACCAAACCAAATAGTCTAATCTACTAAAGTTCTCATACTTGAGCCATATTCTAGAATCACTAAACACTTATTAAATCCAACATGACTAGCCATGGGACTAGGTACGATTGTTCTTAAATCCGCTTAAGTTTTTGCACAAAGGTTCTTTTAATGCGTCTGAAAGGGCAGGCGAGCATTTTTGATTAATAATACAATTAAAAATGATGTAAAAAAGGAGAACTTAAATGTCTGCAAATTTAAGCAAGTTTGCTGTTTATGTAGTAGATGATAATTTTTTTAATGGAAATTTGATAAAAAAAGCGATCCAAGAATGCCAACTTCCTTATTCTTCAGTAGAAATTTTCCTGCCGGATCAATTTGAACATTTTATTCATGAGCGATCTACTGATGTCAATGATTTATTCTTTTTTTCTACTGATATGAAAGGCTACGATCGAAGTTTTCATCTCGCAAGATGGCTAAGAAATCAATGTAAAAAGTGTCAAATAGCTTTTTATGGAATAGATGCTTCAAAGATACAGATGAGGAAAATGAATCTTTTGTGTTCATTAGGGATCATCGATACAAAAGAAACCTTCAAACATCAGCTAAGAAATTTATTAATTGAAGCAATCGAAATAAAGCAATCATTTTTAGGTAAAAGGCATTTGTTAAAACTTGAAAACAAACGGGAGTTGATCGTAATGGATGCAGAATCAATCAACTATATCACAACAGTCAAAGAAGAGCGTAATCAAATTGTTTTTCATCAAAAGAAGTCGATCGAGTACATTGAGATGTCCTTGAAAGTTATCAAGCAAATGGACCTACCTGCTTATTTTAAAGTGTTTAAATCCTACATTATCAACACAGGGCAAATTAGGAAAATTGATCGAACGAACGATGTGCTCTTTTTTTTTAGCGGTGAAGAATTAGAAGTCGGCAAAAAAATAAGAAAAGCGATTGGTTAAAAATACATATTTAAGTTGGAGGAGAAAAATGAAAAAAATCACTAAAAAAATTAGTCAAAGTATGGTTGTACTTACATTAGGTTTTACTCAAATCATCACACCGGCATTGGCGATTGCTGAAACATCTGAGACGAATCAAACCGCTGAAACAACTAGCAAAGCAGAAAATGAGAAAAATCTTGACATTGCTTCCTCTGAAATTGAAGCTTCCTCAGCTACATCAAGTAGTAAAGAAGAAGTGACTGCTTCCTCCAGTGAAAAGACTGGGACCGATCACAGGGAGAAAACGTCAAGTATCAAAGATTCCAGTGTTGAAGAACCAGAAACCAAAACTACCGATTCTTCTTCCAATTCAAAAGCAGATAAGAAAGAAAACGCTTCTCGTGCCAATCGACAAATAACGGCGCAAGAACTTTTGAAAAAGGGAACACTGCTTACGATGGCTGATGAAGAATACAGTCAAACACAGGAAACAAGAGTACCGAATAATACACCAGTTAAACTAAAACTGGATTTTGAAATTATTGACGAAGATTACTTGGCTGGAACATCCGTTGTCTTTCGCTTGCCGGACACCCTTGGGTTTTCCGATACTCAAGGGACGATCCAAGGCATCGATGCAACTTGGCAAGTAGACAGTACCAATCGTCAAGTAACGATTACGTTTAACCAAGCTATTCACGATGCAACATTCTCCCTTGAATTAAAGAGTTATCTTTATTCAGAGAGTACTCCGCAAATCAAAGTGACGATTGATGATCTGAATCAAACCAGTTATGCAATTGATCTTTATGAAGATGTGGAATCATTGAAGTACGAGGAACAAAAAAACATTTTCGGTCTAGATGGTACAGTCTATTATAATTTAGACCGCAAACTCTCGGGAACGGAAACACTCTCTTTGCAACTTATGGACACCCCAGGAGCCGTTTTAAAAAAAGTAGAATCGCAACCGCTAAAGGTTTATAGCTATGATGTAGATATCAAAGGAAATATCAAGCCAGAAACGCAATCGGAGCTAGTCGCTGGCACAGATTATTCAATTACAGCAAATGAATTACAAAATACAGCAGTTGAAATCAAACAAATGGATCAGCAAAAGGCTTACGGTGTTGTCTATCAATTCACAATGAGCGTATCTGAACTTAGTGATTATCAGTATTCGTATTATAAGAATTATCCAACCACCGGTTTTGGGTCAGTAAATCTTAAACCCTCAGCTGGGGAATACCGTGGAATTTCTTTTGTGGCAAAAACGAGTCAATCTGAAAAGGAGATTTCAGCAAGATTTTATTCGGCTGTTGCTGCTGGAAATCTATATTCCAATGAAAAGGGATCCTACTATCTAACATTACATGCTATGCCAACTGAAATGAAAAAAGGACAGCAGATCACGATATCCGCTGAAAATGGACAGGAACTTACAGTGAAGCAACTAATGGCCAATGATGCTTTTTATCAAAATGTACCTTTAGACGAATACTTTCAAGTCGAAAATTCTAATGGTACGCTGACCTTGACGGCAATCAAAGACAGTAACTTAGCATTTTCCATGTTTCATCTTACAGTTCCTTTTGATCAAAAGGATATCATATTAAACGTTACGACACCGTTGATTCCCAACGAAAAATTCAAAGTGATTGGTGATGATTACGTACAACCAATCTCAGTTTTACATCCTGATTCAGCTGAGACGGCCTGGGGGAACTACAACCAAAATGGTGCCTATTCAAATGATACCTCAGTCAACGTTGAAGGAAGCACGACAAAACCTGTCGAAAATCTTAAAATCTTTGTCGAACATCCTGACTATTTGACGCTTAGAAAAGTACCAGAAGTGAATTACTATTACAAAATCGATCAAGATTATCGTATTGAGGAGGTTGAAGGAGGCACCCTAGTTACTTTTATTACGCCAATCAATCGCTCCATTCAATTTGATATTGGATTTAATTATGTGCCAAACAGTCTCCCTTCGACAACGCGGATCCCAGTAGATAAAATTCCGGTTAGCATTTCAGCGGATGGCTTGGATACTGTCGATACAACAGTTACCACTGGAAGAAAAAACTATTCAGAACAAACATTGCAAGGGAGCAAAAATCAATTTTTAGTCAATGCCCGGCAAGACACTATCAAAGACTTGAAGGTGGAAACACACATTCCAAAGAATACAGATGTCGTATTTTCCATTATCGATGTCTCCAATGATCAAGTGGAGGGAATATATCCTCAATACTGGGATCGGGGGCAATACGATACGCAAGTCATGAAAGAATCAGATCCGAATTATCCTACCATCACGCATGATGAAACTACAAATTATTACACGTTTGATTTTGGCACTACGGATCACCGGTATATTATTGCCTATAATTATGCGAATAGTTGGCAGGAAACGAACTCAATTCTGATACCGGGATTTGCTAAAGAACCACTGTATGGTAATCAACAAGGATCAGCAACAGTCACTGTCGCTAATACTGCAACAGACATTATCGGTATTAGCCAAAGTACGGTTATTAACGCAAAAAACGTAACCCAAGTCACTGTGAAAACGAAAAATATTGATGAGGGGACCAAAAAAGTTGTAAATCCAACCTTAACATTGAAATCGATTGGCAACACCAATGGTGAAATCGATCCAAACTCCATCAGAATCTCAAATGTTCCTGATGACAGTTATCAAGTAGAGAAAGTGAATGGTGAGATTCAGCTGGTTTTTGCTGACTATGTGCTTAAGAAAAACGTGGAGATCAGCTATACCGTTCTTTCTCAAAATGCCGGTCAAATCTCTGCGTCAGCCACCATCTCATCCGAGACGATTGATACATTGTCCGAAGCAAAGCGCACCGCGACATCCACTGTCGCAAATCTGCAATTTTCAGCAGGTGATTCAGAAGGGGTTATCTATAAAACATCAGCTTTGCTTGATGTTTTTGATACAGAAATGCCAACAAAAAAGATTGCCGGGGTTTCATTAATGTTGATCAATCAGTTGACTGGAACTGTGATCAACACCACCACTGATCAAGTAGGCGAGTCGCAGTTGACAGATATTTATACAGGAAAATACAAGGTATACGTTTCAAAAGTCCCTGAAGGATATATTGTCCCAGAAGACATCCAATCGGGTATAGATGTTCAAATCAATCGAACGGGAAACCAGATATCTATTGGCATTACACCAGAAAAAGATTTATCCAGCATTTCAGTAAAAGACAGCACCTTGTATGTAGGAGACACATGGCAAGCCGAAGATAACTTTGTCTCTGCGACGGACAAACAAGGCAATAATGTATCGTTTTCAGAAGTAACTGTTAGCGGCGATGTCGATACTTCAAAAGCTGGTAGTTATCAAGTGACCTATACAAATGGAAACGCTAAGTCAGTGGCAACGATCACCGTCGTGTCTAATCAAGCAACCGTGGTAGCCAAAGATAGTACGCTCTATGTTGGTGATCAATGGCAGGCGGAGGATAACTTTGTATCCGCCACAGATAAAGATGGAAAAGCAGTATCACTCGCTGATGTAACCGTCACAGGTACGGTAGATACTACAATGCCTGGAAAATATGAAGTCAGCTACCGCAATGGAAAAGTCGAAGCAGTAGCGACTATCACAGTTTTAACAGATCAAACGAGTGTCAAAGCAAAAGACAGCACCTTGTATGTAGGAGACACATGGCAAGCCGAAGACAATTTTGTCTCTGCTACAGATAAAGATGGAAAATCATTGTCAATCGCTGATGTAACTGTTAGCGGCGATGTCGATACTTCAAAAGCAGGTAACTATCAAGTGACCTACAAAAATGGGAAAGCTGAGTCAGTGGCAACGATCACTGTCGTGACTGATCAAGCAACCGTGGTAGCCAAAGATAGTACGCTTTACGTTGGTGATCAATGGCAAGCCGAAGATAACTTTGTCTCTGCCACAGATAAAGATGGAAAAGCAGTATCATTCGCTGATGTAACCGTCGCAGGTACGGTAGACACTACAACGCCTGGAAAATATGAAGTCAGCTACCGCAATGGCAAAGTCGAAGCAGTAGCGACTATCACAGTTTTAACAGATCAAACGAGTGTCAAAGCAAAAGACAGCACATTATATGTAGGAGACACATGGCAAGCTGAAGACAACTTTGTTTCTGCTACAGATAAACAAGGCAATAATGTATCATTTTCAGAAGTAACTGTTAGCGGCGATGTTGATACTTCAAAAGCAGGTAACTATCAAGTGACCTATACAAATGGAAACGCCGAATCAGTGGCAACGATCACTGTCGTGACTGATCAAGCAACCGTGGTAGCCAAAGATAGTACGCTCTATGTAGGAGATTCGTGGCAGGCGGAAGATAACTTTGTCTCCGCCACAGATAAAGACGGAAAATCATTGTCATTCACTGATGTAATCGTCACAGGTACTGTAGACACTACAACGCCTGGGAAATATGAAGTCAGCTACCGCAATGGAAAAGTCGAAGCAGTAGCGACCATCACAGTTCTAGCAGATCAAACGAGTGTTGTTGTTAAGGATTCGGTGCTCTATGTTGGGGATCCATGGCAACCAGAAAACAATTTTGTTTCAGCAACGGATCGTGACGGCAATCCTCATGCATTTGAACAACTTCTTATTGAAGGCTCTGTGGATACTAACAAGGTCGGTACGTATCAAGTAAGCTATTCCCTTGTTTCAGATGATAAAGAAGCCAGTCCATCGCTGCTTGAACGCTTATTTGGGACAACCAAACAATTGGCTGTTACAGCTACGGCTACGATTCAAGTCATCGAAAAGCAACCAGCAACAGATGATGGGAAAAGTCCTCACAACAATCAAACAAAACCAGTTGTTCCAGAGCAAAACGATGGAAGTAAACCGATTAAAGCAACTGCTAAAGATCGCCATAAGCGTGTTTTGCCAAAAACTGGCTCGAGTGTTAATCCAGCTTATCCATTAGTGGGGCTTACATTCATAGGGATTGTTGTCGGCATAATCGTTAGAAGAAAGAAAAGAGCGAACTAAGTTATGAATAACATTGGATAACAATAACCATACAAAAAGCAGCGAGATTCCGCTGCTTTTTTGTTTTCCTATAACAGATCTTAGCTGCTAATTAAAAAATCATTTTTGCCGTAGGTTGTGGGCTACTTGCTGGCTGTCAATCGACTATATAAAGGACTGTAATGAAAAATGGAACGAAAAAACCATTAAAGGTTCCTTCGTTCCATGGACGAGTGGTCTATTTTAGTTGTTCTTCGGCGACAGCTGCTAAGTAATCGTCAACAGCTTTCAAAGTATCGTCCAAAGCGCCTTTTTCAAAAGGCGACCGTAAATTGGCAGTTTTTAGGATCTCTAGGAATGTTTGGGTTCCGCCAACTTGGCAAATGGCCAAGTAATCTTGCCAAGTAGTAGGATCTTGGGCTACGATCGAACGATACCAGAATTGAAAGGCGCAGACTTGCGCTAATGTATAGTCGATATAATAAAATGGCGACTCGAAAATATGGCCTTGTCTAAACCAGTAAAGTCCCCGGTCCAAATCAGGAAATTCGCTGTAGTCACGTTCAGGACAATAACGGCGCTCTAGCTCTCTCCAGCACGCTTTTCGTTGCTCGGGAGTCCAATCAGGATTTTCGTAGACTTCTTGTTGGAAGTGATCGACTAATACACCGTAGGGAAGAAATTGCACACTGCTAGCCAGATGCGCAAACTTGTATTTTTCAGTTTCTTCTTCAAAAAAGCGATCCATCCAAGGCCAGGCAAGAAATTCCATAGACATAGAATGAATTTCGCAGGACTCGTAATTTGGGAAAAGAATTTCTGGTTCCTTGATCCAACGGGATTGATACGCTTGAAAGGCATGACCAGCTTCGTGGGTCAAAACGTCTACATCACCAGAAGTCCCGTTGAAATTTGCAAAAATGAATGGGGATTGATACTCCTGAATAAAGGTGCAGTAGCCGCCGGATTGCTTGCCTTTTTTACTTAAAAGATCCAGCAGTTCGTGTTCCACCATAAAATCAAAGAATTCTCCGGTTTCTTGAGATAATTCTCGATACATGGTACGAGCTTTGTCTACTAATTCTTCTGCACTTCCTTTTGGTGTTGCATTCCCATTCGGATAAACGAGGGGCAGATCAGCGAAAGTAGCTTTGTTCAGCTGATTACGCTCTCTTTGCCGAGCGTAAAGCTTTTGAGTGATCGGCACCACTTTTTCTAAAATTTCTTGGCGATAGGTTTCAATCATTTTGCGGTCATAATCCCAGCGATTCATATGGACATCTGCAAAAGCAACATAATTTTCAAAGCCTAATTTATGAGCAATCTCGGTACGCACTTTGACCAATTCATCGTAGATCGAGTCAAATTTCGACTCATTGTCAGCAAAAAAAGCGGTTTGAACTTGGATTGCTTCCAAACGAATTTCACGATTTTTGTGTTCAGTAAAAGGACGTAGTTGGGCTAATGTATAGGTACTTCCTTGGAACGTCAGTTGAGCAGAAGCAATCAGTTTACCATAATCAGAAGTGAGCTGATTTTCTTTTTGGAAAAGTTCAATCAACGCTTCATCGAATAATTTTACCCGACTTTCAGCAAATAAAAAGAGTGTTTTTGGATAGATCGTTTTTAATTCTTCCAAAAGCGGAGAAGTCAATAGACAACGATAAAACTGAAAATCTAGTGATTCAAAATGCGGTTGATATTCATTCCAAAAAGCATCCTCCTCTTCATAGAAATGATCGGTCGTATCAATGGAATGGCGAATGGCTGCTAGATTGGCTGCGGTATCGATGGTTGCTCGCAAATGATTTAACGCATCAATTGCGGACTTGGCTGTTTCAAGAGTAGTTGCTTCCTCAAGGTTGTGTAACGCTTCCAAATAGTTTTGTTTATAAGAATCAAAATCTGGTCGTACGTAAGTATAGTCTGAAAATTTCAATTAAATCCCTCCTCTTTAGAAATAATAGCATAAAATAAAAAGAAATAGGGAGTTCCGATAACACGTGTAGTAACTTTTAAGATAGAATGATAAAATAGAGAAGAACAGTTTGCGAATGCAAAGCGACTGAAGAATCTATGGAGATGAAGAGAGGGACTACTATGACAGAAACCGTCAAGGTCAGTGAGTTGGCTGAAGCTTTGAACTTGGAAATCGTCCAAGGGGATGAAACAAGCTTGGAACGGACAATCATCACAGGAGATATTTCACGACCGGGATTAGAATTGACCGGCTATTTCAATTATTATTCCCATGATCGATTGCAATTATTTGGAAGTAAGGAAATCACATTTGCGGAACGCATGATGCCAGAAGAACGATTAATGGTCTTGCGTAAAATGTGTTCAGAGGATACACCAGGATTTATTGTCTCAAGAGGGCTTGAGATTCCAGATGAAATGATCCAAGCCTGTGGCGAACATAACATTGCCATTTTGCGTTCCCCTATTTCCACCTCACGCTTGTTAGGCGAACTTTCCAGCTATTTGGACGGACGCTTAGCGGCTCGTACAAGCGTCCATGGTGTTTTAGTGGATGTTTATGGATTGGGTGTGCTGATTCAAGGGGATAGTGGTATTGGGAAAAGTGAAACAGCGTTAGAATTGATTAAGCGAGGCCATCGTTTGATTGCTGACGATCGGGTAGACGTTTATAAACAGGATGAGCTGACATTGATTGGTGAACCTCCCAAAATTCTGCAACATCTGATTGAGATTCGTGGAATCGGGATCATTGATGTCATGAATCTGTTTGGCGCCAGTGCTGTTCGAGGCTATATGCAGGTTCAGCTTGCAGTTTATCTTGAAGCGTGGGCAAAAGATAAAAAATACGATCGCCTAGGAACGGACGATACGACTGTTCAAATTGGTGAAGTCGATATTCCACAAATCAAGATCCCCGTGAAAACTGGGCGCAATGTAGCCATTATTATCGAAGTTGCGGCCATGAATTTCCGGGCGAAAACGATGGGCTACGATGCAACGCAAACATTTGAAAATCGTTTGACACAGTTGATCGAAGAAAATTCTGGAAATTAGAGAGGATCTTTTTTTATGTTAGCTTTAGTAAATCGCGTGGCTTTTGAGCTGTTTGGTCTGCCAATCTATTGGTATGCGATCATCATTGTCTCTGGTGTCATTATTGCTATGTGGCTGAGTACCAGAGAAGCGGTCCGTGTTGGATTGAAAGCAGATGATGTAACAGATTTTATGTTGATTGGTCTACCCGTTTCAATCATCGGCGGAAGATTGTATTATGTTTTATTTGATTTAGAACCGTATTTGAAAGATCCTATTCAAATCTTCAATACCCGCTCAGGGGGATTAGCGATCTATGGCGCATTGATTGCTGGGGGAATCTGGCTGTATTTCTTTTGCCGACGCAACTTTATTTCACCAGTAACTTTTTTGGATATCGCGGCTCCAAGTGTTTTGTTAGCACAAGGGATCGGTCGCTGGGGCAACTTTATGAACCATGAAGCTCATGGAGCAGAAGTTAGTCGCTCATTTCTTGAAAGTCTCCATTTACCGAAGTTTATTATTGATAATATGAATATCGATGGTGCTTACCGGCAACCCACTTTCTTATATGAATCGGTTTGGAATGTCTTAGGGTTTATTGTTTTAATTGTCCTTCGAAAAAAGAAAGGACTGCTAAAAGAAGGGGAAGTTTTCTTGGGTTATCTGATCTGGTATGGTTTTGGCCGCTTCTTTATTGAAGGAATGAGAACAGACAGCTTATACTTGTTTGGACCTATCCGAGTATCTCAAGTGTTGTCAGCTGTGTTATTCTTCGGGGCGATCATTGTTTTGGTTTGGCGCCGTAAAAAAACAAAGGTCAAAGATTACAACCGTTCCTATGGAGAAAATGAATATGTAATCTAGCAGTTATTTTTCGACGGATATGGTAAAATAGTTAAGTGAAGTTTTATTGTAAATGAACAGAGGAGGTTTCCATCGTGAAACAAAAAATAGCCGTATTAGGCCCCGGTTCTTGGGGGACTGCGCTAGCGCAAGTATTATCCGAGAATGGACATGAAGTAAAAATCTGGGGCAACAATCCAGCTCAAATCGATGAAATCAATACGTACCATACGAATCGACATTACTTGCCGGATTTGAAGCTGCCGGAAAATATTTTAGGAGTGAAAGCTCTGGAAGAAGCGATCAGTGATGCAGACGCGATTCTTTTTGTTGTTCCTACCAAAGCGATTCGGGCTGTTGCCAAAGAATTTGCTGAAAAGGCAGCGAATCGTCCAGTAATCATTCATGCATCAAAAGGGTTGGAGCAAGGCAGCCATAAGCGAATATCTGAGATCTTGGCAGAAGAGATTCCAGAAGACAAACGCCAAGATATCGTCGTGTTATCTGGTCCTTCCCATGCGGAAGAAGTTGCTGTCCATGACATTACCACGATCACTGCTGCTTGCGAAAATGAAGCGTCAGCTAAATATGTACAAGAACTATTCATGAATGACTACTTCCGGATTTACACCAACAATGATGTCATTGGTGTAGAAACCGGAGCGGCACTAAAAAACATCATTGCCATTGGTGCTGGAGCCATCGCCGGTTTAGGCTTTGGTGATGATGCCAAAGCAGCGATCATGACCCGCGGATTAGCTGAAATCAGTCGGCTGGGGGTAGCCATGGGAGCGAACCCGTTAACATTTATTGGGTTGAGTGGTGTCGGTGATTTGATCGTGACCTGTACCAGTGTCCATTCACGAAATTGGCGTGCCGGTAATTTACTTGGCAAAGGCCATCGTTTGGAAGAAGTGTTAGAGAATATGGGAATGATCGTTGAAGGCGTATCAACCACCAAAGCAGCTCGTGAGCTAGCTACTGCATTACATGTTGAGATGCCGATCACTGAAACCATTTATTCTGTACTTTATGAAGGAAAAGCGATTGAACAAGCAGCCAAAGAAATCATGTTGAGAGACGGCAAAGAAGAAAACGAGTTTACACTTGAAAAGTAAGGATTAGGAGAGAGAGAAATGAATGTAAAAAAAGCAGTTATTCCAGCAGCAGGATTAGGGACACGTTTCTTACCGGCAACAAAAGCAATGGCGAAAGAAATGCTACCGATCGTTGACAAACCAACGATTCAATTTATTGTTGAAGAAGCTTTGCAATCAGGGATCGAGGATATTTTAATCGTTACCGGAAAAGCGAAACGTCCAATTGAAGACCATTTCGATGCGAATTTAGAGCTTGAAATGAATCTGCAAGAAAAAGGCAAAACAGAATTATTGAAATTAGTGGAAGAGACGACGGATGTGAATCTTCATTTTATCCGTCAATCCCATCCTAAAGGATTAGGACATGCTGTTTTACAAGCACGAGCTTTTGTAGGAAATGAACCCTTTGTGGTAATGCTTGGAGACGACTTGATGGAAGATGAGATCCCGTTGACTAAGCAGTTGATTGACGACTACGAAACGACCCATGCTTCAACGATTGCTGTCATGGATGTTCCCCATGAAGACACGTCAAAATATGGTATCATTGATCCTGGCATGCAAGTAGACAAAGGATTATACAATGTGAAAAACTTTGTTGAAAAACCTACGCCAGATAAAGCCCCTAGTGATTTGGCGATTATCGGACGTTATTTACTGACACCGGAAATTTTTGATATTTTGGCCAATCAGAAACCAGGAGCCGGCAATGAAATTCAATTGACGGACGCGATCGATACCTTGAATAAAACGCAACGGGTATTTGCTCGTCAATTTACTGGCAAACGTTATGATGTGGGTGACAAATTCGGCTTTTTAAAAACAAGTATCGAATATGGGTTGAAACATCCAGAAGTCAAAGATAGTCTCAAAGAATATTTGATCGAATTGAGCAAAGAACTAGTACCCGCTGAAAAAACAGTGTCACAACCAAAACCAGCAAAAGAAAACAAATAGTTAACAATGCCGAACAACCGTGCGAAGTCATCGTTGTTCGGCATTTTTCTGCTTTTGTATGAAAGCGGATAGCTTTTAGCAAAAAAAAACAAGTTTCTATTGTCTTTTATTTGTCGAACGACGTTTGAAATGCTATTCTTAATATATGTAAAAGGGGAAGGAGACATTTTATGACAGGAGGAGAAATTGCAGCACTGATTGCTGCGATTGCGTTCGTCGTACTTGTCGTTTTTGTTGTACGATTGTTGATGCAAGTTAGCAAAACGATGACCAAAGTAGATAAAACGGTGGAAGAAGCCAATACTACGATTCGGGTCATCACCCAAGATGTGGATATCCTTTCAAAGGAAGTGGAGGGATTATTGGTTAAGACCAATGAGTTGTTGCAAGACGTGAATGGTAAAGTTGCAACGATCGACCCACTTTTCACCGCTGTAGCTGATTTAAGTACCAGCGTCTCAGAGTTGAATACTTCAGGAAAGAACCTCGTCTCTCGAGTTGGTAACTTAGGGCGAACAACAGCAAAAGCAACAGTTGCTGGTAAAGTAGGTCAAACGGCAATGAAGTTTTTCAAAGATCGTAATAAACAAGAATAAGAGGAGGAATTTTAATGAGTAAAAAAGGTGGATTTCTATTAGGTGCAGTAATTGGTGGAACAGCAGCAGCAGTAGCAGCCTTGTTGTTAGCACCAGAATCAGGTAAAAATTTGCGAGATAAATTAGCTAAACAAGCAGATGATTTATTGGACAAAGCTTCTGATTATGGCGATATGGCTAAAGAAAAAAGTACAGATATAGTGGAAATCGCCAAAGATAAAGCCTCTAAACTTGGAGAACAGGCTTCAGGATTTACCGATTCCTTAACTGCAAAAGTAGATGATTTAAAAGATAACGCCGCTAGTTCCTCTAGCGACACAGTCGAAGAATTGAAAAAACAAGCAGGAGACCTATCTGAGCGTTTTAAAAAATCAGCGGATGAAGTCAAAAATTCTGCTGGTGACATTCGTGACGATGTGCAAGATACAACGGAAGACATCTTTATTGATGCGAAATCATCTGCAGCAGATATGAAAGATACGATTAAAGAAGGGGCAGAAGAAGCGAAACCAATCGTGGATGATGCGGCAAAAGAAACAAAATCAGCGACAAATGAATTGAAGCAGGAAGCAAATAAAAAAGCAGCTGATGTGAAAGAAACAGCAAAATCAGAAGCCAAAGATGCGAAAGATGATTTTAAAGAGGCCAAAGAAGAATTAAAAGATAAGATGGAAAAAAACAATCCAGAAGCATAATCTTTTTCTTTGCGCAACGAAGCAGCTTTTCACGTAAAGAATAAATGAGAAAACATCCGAAGGAAGATGGACTGGGACTTTGACATAAGTCATCATCCAACAAGTTAAACCGAATCATATGCTATTGCTATAGATTCCTCTGACTTTTGCGACGAGGAGCCACTGCACCGCAGGAGCAATACTATATAATGTTCGGATATGGTTACTTGTAGGAGACTTTTGTCAAAGCCCCCCTCGTGAATCATATGATCACAGAGGTAGTCATCATTCTTTCGGATGTCTTTTTGTTACCAGAGAAGATTCAGCTCTGGGCATTCTTTATTTCTTGATCGCAAAGTGCATAAATCCAATCAGATAGTTGAGAAAACTGAAAGCCATTTGCTTCAGCTAACGCTACATTGATGGAATAAGGGGGTGTCCCGTTGTATTTCCCAGCCTCGCCATCTGGAGACAAGAGTGGTTTTAGACCAGTTTTCTCTGAGACATAAGTGAAAATTTCTGCCAGTGAGATAGTGCCTTTGGCAGCAGCATTGACTGGACCTGTAAATGTATTGGTTCCTAAGAAGGCTAAGAACTTACCTGCTTCCTGAGAGTCGATAAAACTCATTTGGTGGGTAAGATTGTCAATGGACATGGCTTTTTGCTGACAAAGAGATTGAATATAAAAAGACAAACGCTTGGTATAGTCATCGATGCCTATCACATAAGGAAAGCGGACAAAGGCTGAATTTTGCGGATATTTTTGGCTTAAAATCTCTTCCACACTGCGTTTTCCTTCTGCATAATTCACTTGGTCATAAGTGACCAGGCGATAAGCTTGTGCGGTAGGGTCAAAATCCTGCTCAACTAGATTTTCATGGAATGTTGGATAAACAGACATCGAGCTAGTAACGATATAGCGTTCAGTGGTGACATGACGCATCAAAATGTCGATATCATTTGAGGTATAAGCGATATTGTCATAAATCACGTCATAGGTTTCTTTCGTCAAAACCGATTGGATACTTGTTTCATCTTCTCGGTCAAAAATCAATCGCTCAACGGAAGAACCGAAGGAGTCTGGTGTTTTTCCGCGTGTAGCAATCGTTACCTTCATTCCTTGGGCCAGCAGTTCATTGACAAGGTGCTTGCCAAAAAAGCGTGTCCCACCTAAAACCAATACATTTTTTGTCATAAGCCATCTCCTTTTTTATTGCACTACCAATAGGTCCTTAGCTGTTTTTGTAAACGGCACACAACCAGTTTCAGTGACATAGACACAATCTTCGATACGCACACCAACTTGTTCAGGAATGTAGATACCTGGTTCAATAGAGAAACACATGCCTTCTTCAATCACTAAGTCATTTCCAGTGATCAATGATGGAAATTCATGAACGGTGGTACCGATACCATGGCCTAAGCGGTGGTTGAAGTATTCGCCGTAGCCATAACTTTCGATGACCCCGCGAGCAATTTCATCCAGTTGTCCTGCAGTGATGCCTGGTTTGACAGCGGCTTGTGCCGTCAATTCCGCCTCAAGGACGATGTCATAGATTTTCCGTTGCAATTCAGTCGGTTCTTTGTAAGCAATCGTTCGAGTAGCATCGCTGCAATAACCATTCCAAATCACGCCTAAATCAAAGAGCACCAATTCGTTTGGCTTGATTTGCTGTTTACCCGGTACACCGTGAGGACTGGCGGCATTGGCACTAGCTAAAACGGTGGTATCAAAGGACATTTGAGAAACACCGCGCTTTTTCAGCTGGTACTCAATTTCTGCAACGATTTCCATCTCTGCTACGCCTTCTTTGACAGCAGAAAAACCAATCTCAAAGGCCACATCCGCCCAGTTACCGGCTTCCAATAATGTGTCGATTTCTGCAGCTGTTTTTGTTAACTGCATTTTTTGAATCATTGGTGTGACATCTAGTGAAAAATCAGTGCCAGGAAGGAGGCGATTCAATGCTTCATAACGTTCAACCGTTAGATCATTCTTCTCGAGCGCTAATCGCTGAACATGGTAACGAGATTCCAACTCTGAACAGATTTTTTTCCAAGGATCTTCACTATCTAAATAACCGATGACATCATATGGCCAACCGCTGTTTTTCGCTTCTTCGACTTCTAATGCTGGAGTAAAAAGGAAAGGATCATTGTCTGGGGAAAAGAAGAGTGCCAAGACGCGTTCATGGGGTTCACTCTTAAAACCGGAAAAATAAGCAATCGTTGAGGGGTTAGAAATATAAGCCGCCTCAGCTTGATTGCTAGCTAACCAAGTTGTCATTTCTTGTATTTTTTCTTTATTCATGAAAAAACCTTCTTTCAAGTATTCTTTTTCTATTTTAGCACGCTTTCCTGGAGAATGCTTGTCCGTAAATATGTAAAATTGACTAAGTTTTCATGAAAGCAGAATTAAAACGGTTGCATATTCGCAAAAAGTTTGCTATTCTATCAAAGAAATGTAAATAAGATTTTCTGAAAACAGAATAAAGGGAGATATATCATGGAAAAACAAACAATTACGATTTATGATGTTGCTCGTGAGGCAAATGTTTCGATGGCGACTGTTTCTCGTGTAGTGAACGGCAATCCAAATGTTAAGCCAGCGACACGCAAGAAGGTTCTGGAAGTCATTGATCGCTTAGATTATCGTCCAAATGCTGTTGCACGAGGATTGGCTAGCAAAAAAACAACTACAGTCGGTGTAATCATTCCCGATGTCAGCAATATGTTCTTTTCTTCATTGGCTCGTGGGATTGATGACGTGGCAACAATGTACAAATACAAC
>NZ_JALAHI010000129.1 GCF_022711995.1 Enterococcus sp. | reverse complement strand
GATTAGATCATAAAATTTTTTATAAAACAGGTATTTCAATTTTAATGTATTCTGTCAACAAATAGGCAAAAGGGCATTTGTGAGCGACTTCAATAAACATCAAGCGAAAAACGATAGGAACATACAGACCATTGAAGCTGCCTTGATCCCAAAAGACTATTCAGTCAAATAACTGTTCATCCATAACAGCACTAAAAGGAGCAACAATGATGGCTCCGAATAAAATCCATCGTCAAATGTGCAGCGAATGACTTTTCCAAGTTTGATCCCCTCTATAAAACCATCTGCTCGCCAGTGATGAAATGATGCCTACTTTACTTGTCGCCTGATGATTCAGTCAGACTGATGAATGCTATTCTTAAAAAGTTCGTTGCCTGCTCTTTCCAAAAATCGTCTTAATCTCAATCCTTCTGATATTTTTTAAATTTATCTAAAGAAAATGTGGATTCCATTGTAAGCGTTTACTTAACTAAACTTTTCTGCTATACTATAAGTGTAAGGAGCAAGGATTCCCAGTAAAGCAGACGAAGAAGGTTCTGCAAGAAAAGAATTGTTGTCAACTTAAACTAAAAACAAAGGATGTGGGAATTTGAGTTACTCCTTACTAATTGAATAGGATTCGGCGAATGTGAGCAATACGGATGTGATCATAGTGGACATAAGAACCTTGAGATCACAAAAACAACAGCGAAACATATAGTAGCTAGTTGTTACGTACCTTTCGTCGAATCTATTTTTTTGTCAAAAAATAGTTTAAGCATCACTACCCAATGTTGTTCCAAATCATGCTATAATAAACAGCATTGATTTTATTATAGATGGAGCTATTGTATGAAATACTATTATCATTTTATCGTTAATCCTGAAGCGGGCAGTGGTCGGGGCCAAAAAGTTGCCAAAAAAATTGAGGCTTTGGTTCAAAAACGTCGTTTTCCCCATCAGTTCTATTATACGGAATATGCTGGTCAAGAACTGGATCTTACTGCTTCTTTGCTGGCACAGGTCTTGATTCCTTGGGATGATATCTACCTAGAAAACTCAGAAATGCTCTATCCCCTTTTGATAGTAATTGGTGGCGATGGAACCTTGCATCAAGTGGTGTCTCACCTGCAAGAATCGGAAAAAAATATTCCCTTAGGCTACATTCCAGCAGGATCCGGTAACGACTTTGCAAGAGGGATGCATTTACCAAAAGAACCTGAACAGGTTTTTTGGAAAATTGCTGGAACCTCCTCACCTCAAACGGTTACGATCATCCATTATCATGAACAAATCCAGGATGAAACTGGGTTTGCAATCAATAATATCGGTATTGGATTAGATGCCTCCATTGTTTATGCTGCGAATCATTCTGCTGCAAAGTCAAAGTTGAATAAGTTCAATCTTGGCTCTTTTGCCTACTTATCAGCGATACTGAATGTCTTATTCCGCCAGAAAGGATTCCCTATCCTCGTTGAAACCAATGGACAACAGCTAAGTTTTTCCAAGGCCTTTTTATGTACAACTACGAATCATCCTTATTTTGGTGGTGGGGTCGCGATTGCACCAACTGCTGATCTGAGTGAGGATAAGATCGATTTTGTTCTCGTTGAGCGAGTTGCATTGTTCAAAATTTTTTGGTTATTAGCATTATTGACCCGCAAAAAACAAATGAAATCTCGCTATTTTCATCATTTATCAACGAATAAACTTCGAATCGTCTCTACTGTGCCGCAACATGGGCAAGAAGATGGAGAAGAAATGGGTAAACGGCCTTTTGATATCACCATGACTACTGCGAAACAACTGATTTGGAGTTAAAGAAAGACACGCGCAAAAAAACGATGCCTCTTGATAACAAGGCGCATCGTTTTTTTGAGTCAATTAAGCGAAACTTTTTTTGCTAAACCATTGACTGTCTTTTTTCAAAACAAATTGGATAATCAAAAATGCACTGGCAAACAAAACTAAGATAAAACAATTCATCCAAAACTTCGTAAGAAAGTCCCCATTCACCGAGGTTGTATTACCAATTAAAAGATTATTTTGAACAAACCAATAAGTGGGTGTGAAAGAAGCAATTTTACTAATAAAGTCGGGTAAAAAATCTGCTGAAACAAAGACTCCCCCTAAGAAACAGCTTCCCATAATATAAACATTTGAAATTCCGCTCAGTGCCTCACTATTTTTAACCAATGAGGTGATACAGGTAGAAAATGTCACAATCGGCAAGAAAAAGCAGAGCACATTAAGCAGCAGGTACCCTGTCATTCCGGACCATGTATTGCGAGTAAATAGGAGTAGTCCAATCGTAAAACAAGTGGTTAGTAGTAGTGAGTAGCCCAACATGCCGAGAGAAATTGCCCGATTCAATCGTCGGGTTGATACAGGCGATACTTGATTGCGATTCTTGATCTCTTTGCGATTAAATACTAGGTTGACCACACCATAACCGCTAAAAATTGCCAGAAACAAGCCATAAGCAAGGGTGTTGAAGACGGAACTACCAAATTGGTGATTGACCCCCTCGTGATATCCGCTACGAATCGTTTCATCGCCTTCGATGACCGATGTCGATATAGTTTTTTTCAACGCTGTTTCACTATTGCCGGTTGCTTGATAAAAAGCAGTATACGTGGATAGAAAAGTATTTACTTGCCCCTCAACCAAAGTCTTAGCAAAAGCATCCGGTCGAGATTGGGCATTGATCACTGATTGCTGGCCCGATTCGATCTTCTCAGCGAAGCCTTTCGGTAAAAATAACACATAGTCAACTTCACCAAAATACAATGCATCGTCAATCCCTCGTTGGCTGGTATCATTCAATTCAACAACAGTTTGTTTTTCTTTTAAATGGTCGATCAGTGCCTTGCTCAATGCGGAGTCCTCTTGTGTGACGACAGCCAGATTGACACTAGTCATCGCTGTATCTGTAGAGAGCATCGTTCTTGCATAAAAGAAGGTGGTGATTACGGTGACAATCACTGCAATCACTAAATTTACCTTATTGGCTTTCAAAATTTTCACAACTGTTTTATACAGCGACATACTGAACCCTCCTTTCAAAGAGCAGATTACTAAAACTAATCATCAAGATAAAAGCAGTTAGCCAAAGAAGATTGCCGTAGAAGTCTTCTAGTGAGCGATAATAATAAAGTTGATAGAAACTTTCGCTGATCAGATTAACCAGATTCAGCTTTGCGAGTAATGGAACATGCAAATCGATCCAGTATTTGATCTCTTGCGATCCCATCATTCCGGCAAAAAAGCTCATAGTCATCGTAACGGCAATCCCCAGCCCCTCTTTTTGTGCCAGTCCCATACTAGGTAACAAGTTTCCTACCAAATTACCTAATAATAAAGCATTTAACGTACCAAGAGCTGCTACGAGCAAGATCCATTGCCAACGCTGGCCAAAATCTACTTGATAAACAAAATGAAAAATGCTTAAAATCAGTAGGACTTCTGTAAAAAACACCGTGAATCCAGCGAGAATATTCGCTGAGAAAACCAGCAATTTTTTTTGTGGTATTACTGAAAGTCGGATTCCTTTTGAGGATTGATTTGCCTGTTGATCTTGGGCATTTCTTATCCCCCACATAAATCCATACAATATCGCCATTGCCACTAATGTGAAGAAATAAAAGCTCTTAATACTCATATTCTGATTCTGATTTTCTTCCTTTACAAACGCTGATCCAACTGATAGAGCTGACAGTTGCTTTTCTGTCAAAGGCGCCTCTATTGCCATCAATTCATTTATCTTCTCATTTGTCTGTAAAAATCCGTCCATTACATTCTTTAGTATGGTCTGAGAAAGACCGGTACTGGCGATGGCCAATTGGATCGATGACGGATCAAACGTATAATAACCTGCAATGTCGCCTTCTTCTAATCGCTGTTCGGCCTCCTGCTTAGAAATTTCTTGGATTGAAAAAAGAGGCGCTTCCCCCGATTTTATTTGCTTTAAAACATCGACAAAAGCTGCTTGTTTTGCCAGTTGTTCGTCATTCGTATCTTGAAGTGGTTCGCTTACAATACCAACAGGGATTGTTTCGATTTTCCCAGATTGGTCAATCTCGCTAAATGCGATAGAAAACATCAACCCTAGCAGCACTGGGAATATCAATGTCCAAAATAGTAAGGATTTATTACGAATCAAAACTTTCAAGCGATACAAGTATAAGTGTCCAAACATGGGCTTCCTCCTAATCCCTTAATTCTTTGCCGGTAATTTCCAAAAATACATCATTCAACGTTGCTTCTCCTGTGTGGATCTTTGTAAACGCGATATGTTCATCCTCTAAATAGCTTAGGACAGGTAAAAGAACTTCTTTCATCTTTTTGGTTGTGATCGTCAAACGTTCTTCCCCATAGCTGACATCGACAACGTGAGGCAATCGTTGAATGTCCTCGATCGCTGTATCTGGAAGTAGTGGAATATCGATCACCAGATTTTCGGTACTGCGTACCATATCTTTCAGCTGTTCTTTGGTTCCTTTTGCAACTACCTGTCCTTGATCCATAATTACGATTTGATCGCAAAGAAGTTCAACTTCCTCCATATAATGCGTCGTATAAACGATGGTTGCACCTTGCCGATTTAATTCTTTGATACTATCCAGAATTTTATTACGGCTTTGAGGATCGACGGCAACCGTGGGTTCATCAAGAAAAATCAGTTGAGGCTTATGGGCAATCCCACAAGCGATATTTAAGCGTCGTTTCAACCCACCACTAAGTTGCTTCGGATAGAATTTTCTGAATTCTTCTAATCCCACCAATGAAATGACTTCTTCGATCAATCCCAGTCGTTTTCCTTTGTCGGAAACATAGAGGCCACAAAAATAATCAATATTGTCGTAAACAGTCAACTCTTCGAATACCGCGATATCCTGCGGCACGACACCAATTTTTTGTTTGGCTTCATAATTTGTGGGGGTCATCTTTTCCCCGAACAATTGAATGGTCCCTTTATCAAAAGTCAACAATGACAGCATACAGTTGATAGCAGTAGATTTCCCACTTCCATTCGGACCTAAAAGCCCGAGCACTTCTCCTTCCTTGACCTTCAAATCAAAGTGATTCAATGCCAGAAAATCACCATAACGTTTTACTAAATTGTCAATTTCAATAATCATCGAAAAAACCCCTTTCCAAATACTTCTTACTATGACTATAATTAAAAACAAAAAGAATAACCAGTGAGGATTCGCTAAAATAAAAGTGACATTTGTCATTTCTCAGGAGCCGATTATGTCAAAAAAACATTCTATCAGTGAGCTTGTCTGCTATTTTCTTCTCTGTGGTGGGTTGATGTCAGTGAATGGATTTCACACACTAGATTTGACCTACTTGTTGATTGTGGTTATTTTAAGTGGTCTTTGCCTGTTGCTTCAGAAGGGAACCTGGCTGTTCATAGGCATCTTGATCCTTCTGAGCTTTTTATGGCCTACTTACTACTATTTTTTCCCATATGTCTTTCGTTCAGCGAGGATTTCAAAAAATCAAGACCGTATCCTATTGGTCATTCTTTGTTTGCTGCTAATTTTCTCACCGCATTCTTGGCCTATACGTATTGTATTGATTCTATTGGTCTGTTCCGCTTCTTACTTGAAAATGTACAGTTTTGAATTTCACGCGTTGCAAAGGAAATTCAATTTAACCAAAGATACGACTTGGGAAAAAGAAACCCAATTGCGCCAGCAAAACGAACAACTCAAAATCTCTCAAGAAACCGAGCTTGCCTTACAAATCGCTGAAGAACGAAACCGGATTGCTCGCGATATCCATGACAATGTTGGCCACCTGCTTTCCAGTGCGATCTTGCAGGTGGGCGCTATGGAAGCAATCAATCAAAGCGATTCTCTCCACAAGCCCTTGGATCAATTAAGTCACACCTTGCATTTAGGAATGAACCGCATCCGTGAAAGTGTTCATGACTTACATGCCCACTCTCTGCCTTTTCCGCAAGCATTGGACTTTTTATTAACGGACTTTCAGTTTTGTCCTGTTGAAGTCATAGGAACACCTCCGGATCACCTCACTCAAATAGAACAAAACGTCTTGATTACTGTCATTAAAGAAGCATTGACGAATATCATGAAACACAGCTGTGCAACCAAAGTAACCTTGCATTTTAAACAATTACCCGCTTTTTATCGCCTGCAAATCAAAAATGACGGGACTGGTAACATCCCCGCTCCAAGAAGCGGGATTGGCTTACAAACGATGCGCCAGCGAATCAATCAAGCCAATGGACAGCTTCATATTGTCCAAAAAGAGAATTTATTTCAGCTTACGATTATTTTACCTAAGGAGGACTGTGAATGATTCAAGTTGTAATCATCGATGACGATATTCTCGTGACCACTTCGTTAAAAACGATTTTAGAAGCTTCCAACGAAATCATCGTAACGGGTATTGGCCATAGTGCCGCAGAGGCGGTTGCATTGTACGATGAGAAGAAACCAGCCATTTTACTGACCGACATTCGAATGCCCGGCGGAACCGGCTTAGACGCTGCAAAAATCATTTTGGCTAATGATCCACAGGCAGTGATTTTGCTTTTAACGACTTTTGATGATGAGACCTATATTCGAGAAGCATTGGATCTTGGTGTAAAAGGTTATCTTATCAAGCAGAACCTTTCGGCTATCGTTCCTTCGCTCAAAGCCGCTTACAACGGTCAGGCAGTATTTGGCGCTGAAATTGTCACTAAGTTGCCCACGCTGCTAAAAACTCAAGAATCCTGTCTGGATAAGCAGTTTTCGGAACGGGAAAAAATGATTTTGAGGGAACTCGCCTCCGGCAAAAACAACAAAGAGATTGCCCAAGAATTATTTCTCAGTGAAGGAACCGTCCGCAACTACATAAGTAAGTTGCTTGAAAAACTAGAACTTCGGGATCGCACCCAGTTAGCTATCTATTATTATCAACAGCTGCACTAAAAAACACGTAAGAGCATTCAGGTGCTTGCCCATCTAAAGACTCAACGTCTTAGATAGGACCAACCTATGATTGCTCTTACGTGTTTGTTTGCTTTCAGACTCAAATGCTTCCTGAACTATTTGGATTCGTTGGGTTTGTGGGATTTACATTCGGTGCCCAAATTGGCGGAACCTTATCCAATTTCTTTTCAAGCCCCGTTTCCTCTTGTTCGTCTTCTTGATCCGGACTTTCATCAAGCTTATATTCTTTTTCTAGCTCATCCAATTTCTTGAAATTGCTGTTCTCTTCTTTTGCTTCTCTTGCTAATTTTTCTAATTTGTCATCTGTTTCTTTCGCCATTTTGAAAACGCCTCCTTTGGGTACTAGCTTAGCATGTTTCGCTAAAAAACCCAAAAGAAAGCGCTCATTTTCCTTCGATTAAAAAGATTTTCTATAAATTATTAGGAAACCAGAAAATCATAAGGCGACAGATTCTCCATACCAATCATTGGGTCAATGGCATTTTTTTGAACCATTTCGATCGTCAATTCTCTAGAAATTGGCTCTTCTGGTACAGTTTCAGCCGCTAATAACTCTGTTGATGGTTTGTCTTCTGCTGTTTCTTCTACAATGTCAGCCATTGAGGTGGTAGCAAATAGATCGATTTCCTGTTTCTGAATCGGTGGTTCTTTGCTAACTGTATCTGTTGAGACTGTCTTGTTTTCACTTTTTGCAGGAACTTCTGGCGAATCGATGGTAAAAGGATCGTCCGCTTCTTCATACTGTGCCAGTCGTTGCCGCTGCAAAGGAGTCATCGCTTCGCTTCCATTAATCCGTTCTTGCAAAGTAGTCAATCGTGTAGCTGATTCATGGGTGACACAGGTCTGATAGGCTTGCGGTTCCCCTAATAAAATCAACAGCTCTTTACTGCGGGTTACTGCCGTGTACAACAGATTTCGCTGCAGCATTCGTTGATATTGATGAACCATTGGCATGATCACCATCTTGAACTCGCTACCTTGCGCTTTATGGATCGAACAGCAGTATGACAATGTGATCTTATTCCATTCATTGCGCTTGTAAGTCACTTCATTGGCGTCAAATTGGATGACCAATTCGTCTACTTTGTCTTCCGATTCCTTGGCTGGAATAATCCCCACGATTTGTCCCATATCTCCGTTAAACACATTGTCTTCCGGCGAATTGACCAGCTGCAGGACTTTATCACCGATACGGTAGACCGTGTCATTCCAAGTCACTTCTTTTTTGGTGCCATCATTGGGATTGAAAATTTCCTGCATCATCTTGTTTAATGCATCAATCCCTGCTGCGCCGCGATACATGGGTGCGAGCACTTGAATGTCTTGGGGGGTGAAGCCCTTAGCCTTGGCTCGTTGAACGATCTGTGCAATCAATGGCTCAATTTTGTAGGCATCACAGCTAAAGAACGAACGATCTTTTTGATTTTGTGTGAAATCTGCTGGTAACTGCCCATTTTTAATGGCATGTGCCAATGGAATGATGCTTGAGCCATCTCCCTGACGGTAGATTTCAGTCAATTCCTGTTTTGGAATGGCTTCAATTTCCAAAAGATCATGCAGCACTTGTCCGGGACCCACTGAAGGCAGCTGGTCTTTGTCGCCGACAAAAATCACTTGCATGTTCGTTGCAATCGACTTGAATAAGGTATTGGCTAACCAGGTATCCACCATTGACATCTCGTCCACGATCAGCAAACCACCCTCAAGTTCCTTCGCACTAACGCTAGGCGCCTTCTCACGCCCATTTAAGCCTAATAAACGGTGAATCGTCCCACTAGGAAGTCCGGTTGTCTCATTCATGCGCTTCGCGGCTCTTCCTGTCGGAGCAGTCAATAAGATGGGAAACATTTCTTCTGTATACTTTGCTGGATTTAAATCAAGATCATTCAATTCTGCGAACAATTGCACGATCCCATTGATCACAGTGGTTTTCCCTGTTCCGGGACCCCCTGTCAGAATAAACAATGGGGAGTGGATCGCTTCTTTGATGGCTTCTTCCTGGGAAGAACCATAGACGATTCCCAATCGTTTTTCAATTTTACGCAATGTCTTTTCGACGGTCTTTTTAGGGTACTTGATTTCTTTTTTCCGCGCCAATAAGCGTTGGATCGAATTGGCGATCCCCCACTCAGAAAAATACAAGCTGTTTTCATACAACTTGGTTTCTTCTTGCTGGATCTTGCCTTCTTCGACAAGTTCAATAATCGTATTTGCCAAATCATCTGGTGGAATTTCTATCGGACGACTGGTTTCCAACACTCGTAAAGTCTGTTCTAGCAGGTCTTGAGCGTGAATATAGGTATTGCCGGTCTGTAAAGATTGGGCAAAAATCTGGTGCAGCACAGCCGCACGATAGCGCTGGGGCGCTGTGGCTTCGATACCTAGCTGTTCTGCGATATTATCTGCTCGTTTAAAACCGATTCCTTCGATATCTTCCACAAGCTGATAAGGATTTTCTTGAATGATCTCTAGTGCTTGATTTTTATAGGCTTGATAAATAGCAAAAGAAAGCTGACTCCCAAATCCATAGCGGCTTAATCCAACGATCACTTGATCCATGCCATGATTAAGTCGTACCGTATCGAGAATCATTTTTCGTTTACTTTCATTCAAACCGGGAATCTGTTCCAGCAATGCCGGTTCCTCTAGCATGCGGTCGATCGCCTGTTCTCCCAGAAGTCCTACGATTTTTTCAGCCGTCTTTTTACCGATCCCCGGAAACTTCTCTCCTGAAAGGTAATTGATCAGACCTTGCTCTGAGGTGGGTTGTTCCTGTTGATAGCTGTCCACTTTTAATTGGACACCGTATTTAGGATGATTGACCAACTCGCCATAGAACCGGTAACTCTCCTCTTCTTGAATCTCACCAAAACTTCCAGTGACGACGATCTCGGATTCTTTGTAATCGGCATTATTTTCTGTCACTTTGACTAAAAGAACTTTATAGAAATTGCTAGGATTTTGAAAAAAGATCGCGGCAACATGGCCGACAAAAAATGTTCTTTCTGGATTCATGACGCCGCTCCTTTCACCTATAGTAAAGCATCTAAACCGTCTTGATTTTTTAGAAAACTTGCATCGTTCCAACGGATCAATTCAAAAGGCAGCTGTTTGTCTGGACCAGTTTCTAAGATGGTCAAACTATTGTTAACTAGCCCCCCTTGTTCTCGCAATTGGGCCAATTTTTTTCCAGCTAACCATTGAATAGCTGCTGTCAATGAAGCGCCGTGACCAACAAAAAGCAACGGACCCGTGTGCTTCGCCACAGCTGTCGTTACTACTGTCTCAATCCGCTTCAGTGCCTCTTCGATAGGCTCTCCTTGAAAGATGGTGGGATCATAGCGGTCAAGATGGTGGCGCAAGTCTGCCAACTCTTGCGGGTATTTCACCTGCATGTCATCAATGATTTGCCCTTCTAGTTTTCCCAATCCTAGTTCCCGTAAGCCATCAGTATAAACAATTTCCACTGGCTGTTTCAATTTTTCCAGAATTCCTTGTGCGGTTGTTTTTGCACGTAATGAGGTACTGGAATAGATTTTCTCAAAAGGTACATCTGCGATTGCTTCACCTAAAAGTTGAATTTCCTGATAACTTTCCGGCAATAATGGCGAATCCCCCATCATTCCTTGAAACCGTCGCGCCTGATTCCATTCTGTTTTGCCATGACGAGTAAAATATAACTGCATCGAACAAGCCTCTCCCATCAACTATGTTTAATCTAATTTGTCATTGTCGTAATGATGTGTCAGTTCCAGTTCTGGAAATCCCTGTTGCCGTAAAGCTTCATAAATAATCAATGCCGCCGTATTGGACAGGTTTAGCGAACGCACATGGGCGTCATTCATTGGAATTCGTAAACATTTATCTGCATGTTCCCGCATAAATGTTTCAGGCAATCCTGTTGTTTCTTTCCCAAAAAGGAAAAACTGATCTTCATGAACCGTATAATCTACCTCGGAATAGACCCGATTGGCAAATTTAGAAATCAAATACAAAGGCCGCTCATCCAGAAATGTCATGAATGCCGCTAAATCTTTATGATAAGTAATGTGAACATCATGCCAATAATCAAGCCCCGCACGTTTCAAATGCTTGTCATCTGTTGAAAAACCTAATGGCTCAATCAGATGTAAATGAGTATTGGTAGCTGCGCAAGTCCGAGCGATATTGCCGGTATTGGCAGGGATCTGTGGTTCAAATAAAACAATGTGATTCATTCGTAAAGACTCCTTTCAATTGGTAGCCAATTGTCTCTCAATAGATTCTATAGTACCATATTTTGACTGCATTGGTTTGTTTACTTCCATTAGATTTACTGAAACTTTGAGCATAAAAAAAAACGTACCAACTCGGTGTCAATCACTGCGAGTCGTTACGTTAGTGAAGCTCTTTTCACTAACTTTTATCAGAACAGGAACCTGATAAAAACCAATGAAAAATGACTTGAGAACAATATATCATCCCCACGGCATGATTGCAAGGGTATATAACAAAAAAGTTCAAAAATTTTTCAAGAAAATTTCGCGACTAGCAACTCAATATCGACAGTTATTTCGTGTAATGGGTTTTCCCGAACTTTTGCGATTTGCTCTTGAGACGCGCCCCACTCCAACGGAGACATGGCCAACAAGTCCAAACGCCGAGCTTCTGGAATCGCAAAGGAATAACTGATTCGTTCCCGACTGCCTTGAGGATAGTTTTCAAAAAACTTTTCGACGACTCGTTCATTGGAATAAATTTGTTTGGCCGTATCCTCTGGATAGAAAGCCTTTCGCAATTCTTTCAGATACCCTGCTGCTGGCACAACTTTGATCACTTGGCCGCCAGGCTTGATGATTCGCTCGAATTCCTGATAATTAGAAGGCGAAAATAAATTCAAAATCGTATCAAAGCTGCCCTCTGCAAATGGCAAGTTCGTTAGATCTGCTACACACCAAAAAGCCGAAATAGCATGATTGGTCGCTAAGTAAACACCTTCCTTGGCAATGTCAAAACCGATCGCCGTTTTTTCTTGTCCTGCTAATAATTGGGCGAGAAAGCTGCCTTCCCCACAACCAATATCTAAAATTCTCTCTGACTGTTCCAGATGTTTTGCGATTGCCTCTAAAACCGGCCCATACATGCCACTTTGAATCATGCGGCTCCGCGGAACAAACATATCTTGATCATAGTCTGTTTTCACCGGATGATCCAGAAAAAATAGCGTTCCTTTCTTTGAAAGATCAAAGCGGTGACGATTTGGACAGATCAGTCCGCTTTCGTTGGCGACTACTTTCTGATGGCACAATGGACACGCAAATAAGTCGCTGTGGGACGCCAGAAAAAGTCGCCCACGATCGATTTTTTTCAACATATCAAATCCCTCTTCTCCTTCTTACTTTAGCATAGACTTATGGTAAAATGCTAGTGTAGAATAACAGCTTAAAAACGGAGGAATACGAATGTTAAAAGAATTTTGTGCCGAAAATTATACGATGATCCCATTAGCGATCAGTCGGGGTGCCAAACGGATCGAACTATGCGACAACTTGGCTGTCGGCGGAACTACCCCGAGTACTGGCGTGATCGAAGAAGCCTTGAGTTACGCTGGTGAAAAAAGTGTGCCAATCATGACGATGATTCGTCCTAGAGGCGGCGACTTTGTCTATAATGACATCGAGCTTAAAATCATGCACACTGACTTGATCGAAGCCAAGAAATTAGGAACTGACGGCGTGGTGTTTGGTTGTTTGACCCCCAGTGGTTGGCTGGATGAAGAAGCACTGGAACTTCTCATTGAAACGGCGGAAGGTTTGCAGATGACCTTCCATATGGCTTTTGATGCTATTCCTGCTGCTCGGCAGTTTGAAGCCATCGACTGGCTAGCTGATCATGGTGTCCATCGGATTCTCACTCATGGAGGACCAGCAGGAACGGCCATCGAAGATCACTTGGAACGGCTAAAAGAACTGATCGCTTATGCTGGAGATCGTTTGATTATTTTGCCAGGAGCAGGTATCTCTTATAAAAATGCCCAATCGATCGCTGATCAACTAGGCGTCTTGGAAGTCCATGGAACCAAAATCGTCGATTTATCCGATTGATTATTCAAATAAGTAATGCCTGTCGCTAAGGACAGTCTCGACAAAAGAAGCCGCAACTACGATGGCTATATTCAAAAAAAATGCTCCTGCAATTTAGCAGGAGCATTTTTTTGCTTCACCTTCCTAATAGATCTACGCCAAAAAACGTTTCTGGATCAGATCTCCTAATCAATTCTTCGGAGAGTTCTTAAATGGCTTGCAGCAAGTCATACTGGGATTGATACAAGTGATGGTATAACCCTTTTAGCGCCATCAATTGCTCATGATTGCCAGATTCTGCGATTTTGCCCCCAGCGACATAGAAAATCCGATCGGAATTTTTGATGGTTGATAGCCGATGGGCAATAATAAAGGATGTCCGTCCTTCCAAGAGTTTCAACAGACCTTCTTGTAATAGTTCTTCTGTCTTGGTATCGATACTTGAAGTTGCTTCGTCTAGAATTAATATCTTTGGATCTGCCAATAGAGCTCGGGCAAAGGAAATCAGCTGCCGCTGTCCGGCGGATAACGTGCTTCCCCGCTCTTCAACAACTGTATGATAACCATCCTTCAACTCTTTGATGAACTCATGGGCCCGAACGATCTTCGCTGCTTCGATGATTTCTTCCTCAGTTGCCGCTAAATTCCCATAACGAATATTTTCGATGATCGTCCCTGAGAAAATAAAGGTATCTTGGAGCATGACCCCCATTTGTGAGCGCAATGATTCCAACGTCACATCACGAACATCATAGCCATCCACTTTAACACTGCCTTCATTTACATCATAAAAACGACTTAACAGATTAATGATTGTCGTCTTACCGGCACCTGTAGGACCAACCAATGCAATACTTTCCCCTGCATGGATATGGAAATTGACATCAGACAAGATATTTTTGCCTTCTTCGTAACGGAAAGTCACATGATCGAAAGCCACTTCCCCTTTGATGCTCGGCAATTTTTTGGCATCTGCTTTATCTTCGATATCCGGTACTTCATCCATCGTTTCAAAAATCCGTTCCAAGTACGCTGTTGCTGTGATTAATGAATTGTAGAAATTCCCGATATTGATCACTGGATTCCAAAAATTATTGATGTAACTAATAAAGGCAATCAATGTTCCTGTGCTGACTTCGACACCGATTTGGCGGATCCCAACAAAGTAAATCAAGCACGTCGTAATCACAGAAATATTTTGCACCCCTGGCCACATCAAAAATTGGACCCTAACAGCTTTCATCCAAGACGTGCGGTAATCATTGCTGACTTCTTCAAAAATTTGAGCATTTTCTTCTTCACGAGCAAAGGATTGGGTAATTTTGATGCCCGCAATGCTCTCATGAATGTACGCATTCAAATTGGACTGTTTGTTGCTTAAAATCTGATAGGCTTTCCGCTGCTTGTTCTTGATCACCATCACCATCACAAAGAGAACCGGTAAGAGTGCCAGTGAGTACAATGTCAGTTTGACATCGATGACCAACATGAAAATCAGTGTGATCACCACATTGAAAATATCTGATATCAAGTTGATCAATCCATTGCTTAATAGATCACTCAATGTATTGATATAGTTGACCACCCGAATCAAAATCTTTCCATGAGGTCGCGTATCAAAGTAGGAAAAGGGCAAGCGTTGTAAATGCTCAAAGATATCATAACGCATGTCTTTTAGGACATCTTGACCAATATTGGTAATATGATAAATCCGGTAACGCATGCACAGTCCAATGATCAGTAATGTGACTACAAATGCGACACCAATCAAGATCAGTTGCATTTTATTTTTATCAGGAATGGCCGAGTCGATCGCAATCTTAGTAAAGACTGGCGCGAGCATTCCCGCTAAATTGGCTAAGATGATCGTAAAAAGGACTTTGCTGATACTTGCTTTATAAGGAACGACATATCGCGCCAATCGTTTAAAGTCTTTCCAGCTGAATTCCTGTTCCAGTTCTTCATCCACGTCAAATTTATTCCGCGCCATTGTCCTCACCTCCCGTCAATCCTAATTGTTTACGATAAACTTCATAATACTTGCCTTTTTTGGCAACGAGGGCTTCATGGGTGCCTTGTTCGACCACACGCCCTTTTTCCATCATTAAAATCTGATCGGCTTCACGAACCGACGAGATTCGATGGGCAATGATAAAGGTTGTTTTTTCCCCCGTCAGCTTGGTTAATTCTTGTTGGATTTTCGATTCTGTTTCCATATCTACCGCTGAAGTGGTGTCATCAAGGATCAAAATCGATGGATCTTTCGCCAACGCACGGGCTAATGAAATACGTTGCTTTTGGCCGCCGGATAATCCAACGCCCCGCTCACCGACGATGGTTTCATACCCTTGAGGCATTCGGGAAATAAAGGTGTCGGCATCCGCTACCACCGCCATTTGACGAATAAAGTTTTCATCTGCTAAAGGATTACCAAACGCGATATTGTCAGAGATCGTATTAGAGAACAGGAACACATCTTGCATAACCATTGAAATGTTCTCCCGCATTTGGCGAACCGGATATTCTTTCGCATTTTTGCCATCGATCAGCACTTCCCCTTCCGTCGGATCATAGAAACGTCCCACAAGGTTGACCAATGTCGTTTTACCTGATCCGGTTTCGCCTAAGATCCCTAGCGTTTGTCCGGGACCGATTTTAAAGCTCACATCTTCCAAAACATTTTGCTCGGGATCATCGGAAAAATGAAAGGAAACATGTTTAAATTCCACAAAGCCTTTGATAGGTTCCAAGGCTTTCGTTTCATGGACAGGAATTTTTGATTCTTGTGCGAGCATTTGACGAATCTTGATACAAGCTGCTGAAAAGCGTTGGACATCATTGATCAGCCAGCCACTCATCCGCATCGGGTTGTTCAACATCCACAAATACCCATTGAATGCCACTAGATCCCCTAATGTCATATCTCCATTGATAACAAAGATTCCTCCTAGTACCAGAGCAATGACATTCAAACTACCTGCCAAGCCATCCAACCAGGGCAAATAAGTCCGAGAGACTTCAGCCGAAGCCATATTGCGGGTCTTGAAATCTTGGTTGTAGGCTTTAAACTTATCGATCTCATAATTTTCTCGGGCAAATGCTTTAACGACACGATTGCCGCCAATGTTTTCCTCCACCATCGAGTTCAAGCGAGAAAAGCTTTCACGAATCTCAAAAAACAAGGGATGGGCTTTTTTTGACATTTGATTCGTCAACAAGAAGATGATTGGCGTCACAGCGACTAAAGCAAGCATCAATTTCCAGTCAATGAAACTCATAACCACTACAGCTGAGAAAAACCACAAAAAACATTCCGCAATGTTATAGGTCACCCATGACACAAAGTGCCGAATAGCATCAGTATCTCCTGTCATACGCGCCATGATATCCCCCACTCGCGTATGATTGAAGAAGTCAAAATCCAATTCTTGCAGTTTATGATACAAATCTTCCCGTAAATGATAAAGTGTGTTTTGCCCCACACGTTCAAATAAAAGTTGATACGCATAGCGGACAATGGTTCGGATAACAGTCGTTGCGATCATAATCAGTAATAACGGAATCAATAAGTGCGTTTGCTGCTGATTGATCACATCATCGATCACCATTCCTCCTAAATATGGATTGACGACGATCAATGCCGCATTAATAAGTAAAAAGAGCATTGCTAAAATGATTCGGCCGCGATTCTTTTTCGCATATCGCCAGATCCATTGTGTGTTACTCATCTAATTCCCCCTCTCGTTGTTAAGCTTAGCGATTTACTTGACGATTAAAATGGTTTTTCTTACTCATTTTGATGTAAAATATTACTAAGAAGTCGTCGCCCTGATATGAATCAGGTTCAGATAGCATTGGAGTGATAAATGAAATGAATCTCGTAAATTCTAGAACCTTTAACCCGGAAATCATCTATTTGTTTGACCCTTGGACACAATCGGAAAGCCATGGAGAAATGCACCACCACGATTTTTTAGAAATCAGCATCGTCTTAGAAGGAGAAAGCAATTACTATTTTGAAAACGCCCCTGCGGCTAAAATCAAGGCAGGCAGTATCATGTTGTTTAACCCTGGTGTCAATCACTGCGAATTTCAGGAGCCTGGCACATGCTCTCATCAATTGCATATCGGGTTGAAGAACATTTCTTTAGAAGGATTCAAGCGCAACTTTTTCCCCAATAAGCAACCGTTACTGGATTTAGGAAAATACCATCACCAAGTTTTGGATAAAGCATGGCAGCTCGTTCGGGAAAGCAATGAGGAGCAAGATGAATTCCAGTTGATGCAAAAAGCGCTGATCATTGAGATGTTGGTCTACATATTGAGAGGCTTAAATGACAAGCGGCTGAATGTGGTCCCTTATCTCACGAAAAGTCAGCGCCGCCATCAACAGATCGTTAACTATACTATCTACTTTTTGGAGAATCACTACAAAGAAGAGATCACATTGGAAAAATTGGCTCAAGATCAATTTCTTAGTCCAACCTACCTTTCAAAAGTCTTTAAAGAAGCGACTAGCGTTAGTCCGATTAATTACTTGATTGAAATTCGCTTGAAACGGGCCCGCGATATGTTGACAAATGAGAAGCTGACCATCAAAGAAGTCGCTTCGGCTGTTGGGTACCAAGATGCTTATCACTTTAGCAAGTCTTTTAAAAAACTTTTTGGCGTCTCTCCCTCTTCTGTCATCCCTAAAACGAACAAGTAGAAGAATTCGCAGAAACACAACTTCAATAGTACAAAAAAGCGAGGAGCCTCTATACATTAAGAGGCTCCTCGCTTTAAGGAAAATATCTATTCTTATAAAAGCGGCTTCCTAGCTTTTTCACCGAATAAAATAATCCATAAACAGACTCGCGATATTGAAATAAATCAAGACACTGGTCAAATCACTTAGAGTGGTGATAAAAGGCCCACTGGCAACGGCTGGGTCAAAGCCCAATTTGTCCATTAGCATGGGAATTAGACTTCCTGCGAGATTCGCTACTGTAATGGCACACATCATGGCCATTCCGATGACAAAACCTAAGATCGGGTTTTGTTTCCAGACGGCTACAATCGCAAAAATCGTTAACCCAGTAACTGCACCGGTCACTAACCCTGTCAGCACTTCACCAATCACCGTTCGCATAAAGCTTTTTTCTTTGTCATCGGAAATGGCTAGTCGGCGGACCGCCACGGCTAAGGATTGCGTACCGGCGTTTCCTGCCGTTCCAGTGATCAATGAAATAAAGACAGCTAAAATACTTGCTTCACTCACAAGTTCTTCATAGTGGCTGATCAAGCTAGCTGTGGCCATTCCCAAAAAAAGCAATGTAATCAGCCATGGCAACCGGCGTGACGAAGCTTTCACAGGATTTTCACTGACTTCTTCTACGTTGACCCCGGCCAACCCGGAATAGTCGCTGGCTGCTTCATCATCGATAACGTCAATGATGTCATCGACCGTCACGATCCCTAGAAGATGGTCGTCGTAATCCGTAACAGGCAATGCTAGAAAGTCGTAATCCCGAAACGTCTGAGCAACATCCTCCTGGTCATCCCCTACGTGCACGGACATAACCCGTTCATTCAAAATATCTGCGATCATCGTATCATCATCATTGATGATCAAGTCCCGCAAAGAGATAACCCCGACCAATTTGTTATCAGTATCGACAACATAAATGTAGTAAATCGTTTCAGCGACATCCGCGGCATTTTTCAGGACATACATAGCTGATCGGACCGTTTGATTAGCCACGATCGAAACAAATTCCGTAGTCATCAATGATCCGGCAGTTTCATCTTCATAATGAAGAAGCTCTTTGATTTCGCTGGCATCTTCTGCCGGCATCAAACTCAAATACTTGGCCATTTGCTTCTTGTCTAATGTATTCAGAAGATCCACCGCATTATCGGTGTACATTTCCGATAGCATATCAGCTGCGTAACCGGGACGCATTTCAGACAGATACTCTGTCATATGCTCGTCATCTTCTTCGATCACATCAAACATATCCGCCAATTCTTTTGGAGAAAGGTAGGTATAGACGATTTGACGTTGCGACTCATCGAGAGATTGGTAGAATTGTCCCTGTTCATAGATATGCAGATCCAAAAACACTTCCCGGAACTTCTGGATATCCGCTTCATTCAACGCCTGAGTCAGCTGCTCAAAACGTTCATTTAATTCTTGATTTTCATCCAATCTCTTCACCTCTATTATTCACTCATTGCTTGTTTGATTGTTTCCATATCTGACGGCAATGCTGCTTCAAAGTGCAACGATTCACCGCTGAAAGGATGGGTGAAATCCAATTCGCAGCAATGCAGCGCTTGACGTGCAATGCCTAGATCCATCGCACCGCCATACAACTCGTCACCTACTAAAGGACAATTGATCGCAGCAAAATGGACGCGAATCTGATGCGTACGGCCGGTATGAAGAAGGATCGAGACTAAAGCCGCCTGCTGATCTCTTTTTGTCAACCAGTATTCCGTACGGGCGGATTTCCCTTCCATACTTGTTTTTCGTTTTAATAATGAACTGAGATCTCGTGCAATCGGATAAGTGATTTCTCCGTGGGATGCCAATTCTTGAATTTTTCCCGCCACAATGGCTTGGTATTTTTTAATCAATTGCTTTTGCCGCAACTGAACATCTAACTTTGCATGAGCAAAGCCATGTTTAGCAAACAACATCAATCCTGAAGTGTCTCGATCCAAGCGAGTAACCACATGAATGACTTGATCTTGATAGCCTTGCTGCTTGTAATAGGCTTTGACGCGATTGGCCATCGTTCCATTCGGATGATATTGAGCCGGGATCGAGGCAATGCCTGCTGGTTTATTTATAATCAAAAGATGTGGGTCTTCAAAAACGATCTCGATTGGCGTCTCATCCAATAAGACCGTTTCGTGTTCGCCTTCATCTGGGATCACAATGGTTACCGTATCATTTTGCTCCAAAGAATACAAGACATTTTGTCTCTGTTCATTGACAAAAATCTTGCCTCCTTGAAATTTGATTTTTGCCAACAATCCTTTGGAAATCCCCTGCTCTTTCAAAAAATATTTTAGTTGCTGCGGCTCTTGTCTTTCGTAACGATAAGTAAATTCCATAATTGTTAAATTTCTCCAATAAACGCATCTTTGACACGATTCCAGAAGTGCATATGCCGATAAGAGGCAAAATGGATTCGTTCGTCGGCAATACGGTAATAAATCGCATCGATTTCTTCTTGTTCAATCGTAAACTGATCCACAGTGACCAGATAATCGGTACTAGCTTGCAGTTTGACTTTGACCCATTCATGATCTCCAACAATGATCGGTGAGCCCAGCGTCCGAAACACCCGATTATTTAATGAAGCAATCTCTGCTAATTGAAAAGCGTTGATACTAGGGTGTAAGACTGCTCCCCCCACACTCTTATTGTAAGCTGTTGACCCGGTAGGCGTTGAGATCGACAACCCATCTCCGCGAAATTTCTCAAAAAGGTCTTCTTTGATTGAAATATCAGCTACCATCGTGCGATTGCCTCGTTTGATGGTTGACTCATTGAGGGCTAGAAAATGCTTGTCCGACTTTCCATTTGTATAAGTGATCCGAACATCCAACAAAGGATAGCTGACACTCTTTTGGCGATCATTGCACAATGTATCTACCAGCTCTTCTAGTTCATAGTCCCGCCAATCTGTATAAAAACCTAAATGTCCGGTATGAACGCCTAAAAAGCGGACATCTGCTAAACGATGGCTGAATAAATGGAATGCAGATAATAAGGTGCCATCCCCACCGACAGAAATGACCAACTCTGGGTTCTCTTGGTCAATTCTATTTTCCGACTGGGCTAACAATTCCGTCAATCGTTGGGTGACAAGCATCGATTTTTCTTCTTGATTGTTGATGATCGCTACTCTGATACCTGTCATATGTCATCCCCCTGCCGCTTTTCTTGGTGATTCCCCTTACCATGAGAAAAAAGCCGCTGTGCCTCTTGGATCTCTTCACGGATATTCGACATTTCTTCATCTAATTGGTAGGCAGCTTCCGCAGAGCGACGCAGACGTTCACTGATCTCATCAGGAAATTCCCCTTGATATTTATAATTCAGTGAATGCTCAATGGTTGCCCAGAAATTCATTGCCAATGTCCGGATCTGGATTTCCGCTAGGATGATCTTTTCACCATCGATCAGTTGCACCGGGTACTCGATCACAAGGTGGTAGGAGCGATAACCACTTGCTTTTTTGTTTGTGATGTAATCCCGCTCAATGATCACCTTCATATCATGTCGCGTGCGCAAAAGATCAACGACTTGATGAATGTCTTCCACAAACTGACACATGATCCTCAAACCAGCAATATCTGACATTTCCTCTTCTAATCGATCCAAAGGGATTCCCCGTAATTTGCTTTTCGTTAATATACTATCGACTGGTTTCACACGACCCGTGACGAATTCGATCGGCACGTGTTTATTCTGCTCTCGATATTGTTTGCGGATTCCCCGCAGTTTTACTTTTAGTTCTGATACCGCTTGTTCATATGGTGCCAAAAAATCTTCCCATTCTCGAATCATTTCTATCCCTCGATTCTTTTCATAACATACGAATCTATTTTACCACAATCACTATGGAAAACAGAATGTTCAATCGTGACCACCAGCAACAAAAATAACGAGAATTCTTTATTTTTTTCTCCTCAAGTGTTATCATTTGACTTATTTGAGATCATTATGTAAACTTGATGAACTGTAAGGAAAGAGGCTAACAATGACAAAACAAATAGAAATAGAATTTAAAACATTGTTGACTCAAGAGGCTTATCAGAGAGTCATTGCTTTCTACCAGCTTGCCCCCTCCGCATTTCATACGCAAACAAATCTTTATTTTGATACACCAGATAATCAGTTAAAACAAAAAAAGTTTGGGTTGCGGATTCGTATGATGGAAGACAAAGCAGAATTGACGCTTAAATCACCCCTTAAAGAAGGTTTATTGGAAACGACAGATTCACTTTCGATCAACGAGGCGGTGACTTTGCGGGAGAATCAAACCATTTTGCAAACAGGGACAGTGGCAGCTTTTTTGCGGGAGGCGCAAATCGATCCTGCTGCGGTAAAACCATTTGCGGAATTAACGACTCGCAGAGCAGAATTCAATGTGCCAGCTGGCTTACTCGCCTTAGATGAAAGCTGGTATGGTCAAGCCCATGATTATGAGCTCGAACTAGAAGTTGCGGAAGCTTCTTCAGGAGAACGAGCGTTTTTGGCATTGCTTGAAGAGCTGGATATTACCTACCAACCTGCCAAAAATAAAATTCTTCGTGCCTTAGAAGAAACATTGCAAACAAAGAACTCAAACAAATTTCAATAAGCGTTTTTAATTTAGAATAATTTCTGTATATTAAATATATACGATAGAAAAAAGAATCTTAATTGGGGAGAGATTCAGATGATCGAGATTTATTTATTTGTGAATCCGATAGGACCAATTTGTTATCAATCAGAATTAACCTTATTGGATGCACTAAGTGACCAAAGAAAAAAAATACAATTACACATATTACCAATCATGAATTTGCACACTGTTGGAATTTCGATGGACTATCTTTCGATGGACAAGACGGACTTAGACTTGCGCAACCAGCAAACCAATCAGATCTACGAAGCATCGCTCGATTATAAGGCCGCTCAATTACAAGGCAGAAAAATCGCTCGTGATTTTTTACTTAAACTTCAATGTCAAGTTGGTGTCAACAACGAACCCTATTCACCTGAATTGGTCAAACAACTATTTGCCGAAACAAATGGCGATCTTGAAATGTTCTTAGAAGACCGAGCATCTGAACTGATCAAACAAAATTTTGCTGCTGATCAAAGCGTTGCCAGAGAAATGGGCATTTCAATGTCTCCTTCGGCAGTGGTCTATAACTTCGGATGCGAACGAGATTACGGGGTTTTACTTGAAGGAATGGAAGCTCTTAGAAACATTCCGCTCTTATGTAAGACTGATCAGGACAACTATCGGTTCTTCTATCAGAAGAAAGAAGTTCGCGATGCCAATGTCCGCCGGATTGAATCGATGAATCGGCGACTGGTATTGCTTTGAATCAATACCAATACTGCTAAGCGATAATCCCCTCTTTTTACGGGTTTTTCACTTGGCTTTTTTGTTGTCTTTTTCCTCTTTGACATTCCTTTTAATCATTGGGAACTAGATTTTGCCATTCTTAGTCCCATATCTCTTAATTGCAAACTATTACTTCTTCTCGTTACTGGTCCCTAAGCAACCAGAACTCTTCCTTTCATGTCCCCTTTTTCTACCTTCCAACCAATCACTCAAACCTATTTTTTTTAGTAAAAATGCACCCTTTCTATCCGAAAAACGGCATAAAATCATTTCATCTTCTTACTTTTTGTTCTGGCTATTGCTGCGGCATTAGGAACAACAAAGTCGCCGAACAATCGATCAACGATCATGCGGCGACGCTGGTTTATGCTTCTAATTCTTTCACTAATGCTTCCAATTCATCCAAACGTTGCTCAAAAACTTTCATCGCATCTTTGATGTAATCGGCTTTGGTCATATCGACTCCGGCTTTTTTCATCACTTCGATCGGATAATCACTGTTTCCAGATTTTAAGTAGGTCAAATAATTGGTTAACGCATCTGGTTCTCCTGCTAAAATTTTCTTAGCAAGTGCAGAGGCAGCTGAAAAGCCTGTTGCGTACTGATAGACATAGTAATTGTAGTAAAAATGAGGAATACGAGACCATTCTAAACGGATCTCTGGATCTTTTGCTACAGCAGGTCCATAGTATTTGGCATTCAACTCACCGTAACTATCGCTTAAAAATTCACTGGTTAATGGGGTGCCTTTTGCATCTTCTACGTGCATAAAGTGTTCAAACTCAGCAAATTGTGTCTGACGGAAAATCGTACCTTTGAATCCATCAAGAAAATGATTCAATACATACGCTTTTACCCGTGGATCTGTTTCTGTTTGCAAGAGATATTCCGTCAAAATATTTTCGTTGGTTGTTGAAGCAATTTCTGCCAAGAAGATAGAATAATCGCCATAGACATAAGGTTGGTTGCTGCGAGTGAAATAACTGTGAACACTATGTCCCATTTCATGCACCAGCGTGAATAATTGATCCAAGCGATCATTCCAGTTCATCAAAATATACGGCAATGTGTCGTACGCACCTGATGAATAAGCACCACTGCGTTTGCCTTTGTTTTCAACGACATCGATCCAACGGTTCTCAAACGCTTCATTAACAACGGACAGATATTCTTCGCCTAGTGGTTTCAAGGCTGTTTTGGCTTTTTCCACCGCATCTTCGTAACTATAACGAATTGGCGCTTCCCCTAGAATCGGCGTATAGACATCATACATATGAAGGGTATCAACCGCCAATAAACGTTTCCTTAATTCCATATAACGGTGTAACAGCGGCAAATGTGTATTCACCACATCTACTAAAGTATCATACACACTTTCAGGAATATGGTTGGCACTTAATGCAGCTTGTCGAGCAGAATCATAGTGACGAGCCTTAGCTTTGAAGTTATGGGCTTTGATATTGGTGCTTAGTGTTTGAGCAAAGGTGTTCCGGAACTGCTCATAGACCCCATACAAGCCCTTAAAGGCAGCTTCTCGAACCGAACGGTCTGTATTTTCCATCAATTGACCATAGACGCCATGAGAAAGCTGCACTTTTTCCCCATTCTCGTCTTCAACAATTGGAAATGTTAAATCAGCATTGTTCAAGACAGAAAAAACATTCCCCGGTGCGCCAAAGATTTCGCCAGCACCAGCTAATAAGGCTTCTTGTTCCGCTGGTAGCACATGGGGACGATTGTTGACGGTTTTTTCAATCAAATGACGATAAACGGCTAATTCTGGGTCTTGTTCAAAATAGCCCCAAATCATTTCATCTGTCATTGAAAGCAATTCAGGATCAAACCATGCAATGGCTTCACTCACTTGGGCAACAAGATTGCTGGCTTTTGCGTAAAGTCCCTGATAGGTAGTATTAGCGGTATCTTGATCATTTTTTAAGTGGCTGTAAACATACAATTTTTCTAGCTTACGAGAAATAGCTAAAACAAATTCTAATGCTTCTTTGAATGCTGACGGACCTTGCGCCAATGTTCCCTTAAAGTCATCCGCCTGTTTCAACTCAGAAACGATCTCTTGAAATGCTTCCTCAAACGCTTGATCATCAGCATAAATTTTTGTAAGATCCCACGTTAAAGCCTCCGGCAAATCGGCACGATCTGGTAATTGTTTTGTTTCTGTCATATTCTTCACTCCTTATAGATACTAGAATAATCTTAACATACTTTTGCCGGGAACCAAGCCTTGCGAATCAAAAAGCTTGAATTTTCTGGAAATCAGAACATTCTTGATAAACCTGGCGCAACACTTGATTTTGATCGATCATGGGAAAAGACCAGTGCCCATCACATCTTTGTACCTGACTTACCCATTGGGAGAAACTCTGTGACGGCTGCTGATAAAAGATGTAGCGCCACACTAAGAGGCGATGCTCAAGCAAAAAGCTTGTGATACTAGGACGATAGCACCAGTGAGGCAGATTTCCGATATGTCCGCCAAGAGGATAAAGAAGTGCTTGAATGTGGAGAATCTGTTTCTGCTGTTGAACGAGCTTATGCAGCAGCCAAACACGATAGGCTTCTGGCTGCCACTTCAGTCTTTGACTCGACTCAATTGAGATACCTAGTAAGGACGCTTGGTGGCCGATAGGCTCCCCTTTTGAAAAATAATGGGTCCGAAATGAAGTACCAAACTTGTAATGCCAATGGATGGCGTATAGCAAACCAATGCGTTGGTCTTTCGCATCCAACACCCATAAGTACCCGCCTACTCCTTCTGCAAATCGGCAAGCTGCTTTTTGTAACAGGGTCCAGCGCCGATGAAGATGAGGCTGCAGGCGCCTTCCTAATAGCCACCAAGGAAAATAGCCAAAGTCTGTATAGTTCTTTGTCCGTACCATGAAACGCTCCCATGTCAGTGGTGAGCATTGCACTTCAATCGCAGTCTGACCGACTAGAAGATCCGGCCGCTGCTTCAAGTCTGGTAAGTAAGCTTCCATCTCACACTTCTGATCTGCGAACCAGTCATAGAGCAATGCTTTTGCTACGATGTGCTCTTCTGTTTCTCCCTCGCTAAACGTCTCGCACCGCGAGGAAGCATAATGGGAGAAATGAGGCAGCTTATGTTGCCCTTTCTTTAAGATCACAGGATTGCGACACCCGGGACAATAAAAGGGCCCGGAACCTCTCTCCGCCTGATTGGCTTTGATTCGTTGCTGTTGCTCATCATATGCAATAATCATCTTTTCACCTCGAAAAAAAGTACGCAAAAAAGACGAGGAAATTTTCGAAAAGCATCGATTTCCTCGTCTTTATTCATTGGAAAAGATTAGTTCTTGAAGTAATATCTTGTCAGTTCTAATGCATCGTGTTCCATAATGAGTTTTCCATACTCTGCTAAGACTTCTGATGTGACTGGCGTTCGATTTGAAAATTCCATCAAATAAGCCAGTGCATTTTCTACTTCGATGTCTGTGGTATCATTATCCAAAAACTGCACTTCCAAATAGTAGCGATCATTCATCTGGTAAAGATTCGTTGTAACAGAATCTAAATAAACTTCGGAAGCCAATTGGACCATTGATTCAAAGCTGTTCAGTTCAAAAATAAAACGATTCCCTAATTCAGGCTGAGATTCTGTCTCTTGTAATTGTGAAGCGACATGCTTCTTCAACATATCTGTAATGTCGTCAGTTGAGCCATCGCTCATATCATCAAAATTTTCCATTCCTTCAGGCGGTAGATTTTTGCTGATAAACAGTTCTAAGCCATCCCCTTTTGGCAAGACTTGGAATGTCACCGCTTCACTGCCTTTAAATTCTTCATCAATATCTACTTCTTCTAATATACTATAAAAAAAGTTTTCAATCTCATTGTGATTTCCAAGAAGGTCAAGAAAAGTGATGCCCCTAGCAGCTAAATCTTCGCTCTTGATCAGTACACGGATCGTATTTTCATTGATATGTTCCATTTCCATATTAGCTACACCTCACTTTTGCTAATCACTATAGGTTCATTTTAACGAAACCTGTTGAAAAGTAAAGAGAAAACGCATATCCTCTTAAGAAAATTGTAAAATAGCAAAAAAAAGAGACCAGTCTTTTCATTTACTGATCTCATAAATATCTGATTTTTTATAAGCCTGCCATCAATTGTGCTTGACGTAATTCGAGTTGACGAACACCTCTAGGCAAGAATCGACGGATTTCATCTTCGTTAAAACCAACTTGTAGTCGTTTTTCATCGATCATGATCGGACGGCGCAATAATCCAGGATTTTCTTGAACAAGTGTCAATAAATCTTTTAGTGGCAGGTCATCTAGATCCATGTTCAATTTTTGAAAAACTTTCGATCTTGTAGAGATAATTTCTTCTGTACCATCTTCTGTCATTTGTAAGATTGCTTTTAGTTCAGAAATATTCAAAGGTTCTGAGAAAATATTTCTTTCAACAAAAGGAATCTCATGCTCTTGCAACCACGCACGAGCTTTGCGACAAGATGTGCAACTTGGGGAAGTATATAGTGTCAACAACGTGCATCTCTCCTTTTTTAAATTACATTCACAAGCACTGTGTC
>NZ_JALAHI010000010.1 GCF_022711995.1 Enterococcus sp. | reverse complement strand
TTAGGTGGTTGTTGTTATATCAATATTCTAAAGAACTGGTTTTTAAAAAAGCTCTCAGATGCAACGAAGAAAATTTGAAAGGCAAAGAGTTATACGATCGAGAAATTCCCAAAGAAAGAGACGATCATTTATCCATTGGAAAAACACTTCTCAAATGATAAGAAGTGTCTTCATCAATTTTGGTTCAATAAAGTCACCTCGCTGGTTTTTCCCTTCGTATATTTAGACAACCTAATGATAAATTCTTGCAAAAAGAGGTTTGTATCTGAGACAGGAATTCGTAAGTTGAGAATTATGTGGGTTTAATGTCGTAGGAGATGATTTTTTCAATAACCGTCACAATTTCCTCAGGAGATTCTTTGAAATCTCGTTTTACCCATTCTTGTACGACTCCCAATACTGCATTAGAGAGAAATGCTAGAAAATAGTATTTCTCTATTTCGTTTTTTAAGGAAATATCTAAATAAGGAAGGATATTTATTTCTCCATTTTTTTTCAGAAGATCGATCATGTTTTCTTGAATGGTAGTTGAGCCGTTTTTTCCCAATAAGAGACCAAACAATCTTCCCTCTCTTTTTAAAAGAGTAGAGACTTGAAGAAGCATTTCATGCATCCCTTGACCGATGGTTTGATTTATTACGTGATTGATTTTATCTAAGTACTCCAATTGATATTCTTGAATCAAATGGAATTTGTCTTCAAAATGATTATAAAAGGCCGAACGGGAGACCATTCCTTCTTCCACAATGTCTTTCACAGTAATCTCGGTGAATGTTTTTTTCTGTAGTAAGGTTGTTAACGCATCATATATCCGTTCTCTTGTTCGATAGTAGCGTACGTCTTTCGATTTGCTCATCTGTTGATCCTTTCTCAATAATAAAACACACATTGATGTTGCGTGTCCTTTAAAGTATGTATTGCTTTTCTTTTATACAAATGTGTTTATAATACGTATTATACTAGAAATGGACACGGTGTCCATTAATTTTCGGAGGAAGAATGAATGACTAAGAATATTGCCGAATTGGTTTCTGCTAATAAAACCTATGATAAAATTCAAGTGCTTAAAAATGTGAACATGACGTTGGAAGCAGGGAAGATTTTAGGTTTAATTGGGCCATCGGGAGCGGGAAAGACAACAACGATCAAATGTCTCATGGGGATGGAAAAACTAGATTCAGGTTCTGCAAGAGTTTTTGCTACAGATATGCCCAATAGAAAGATTTTAGGAAAAATAGGTTACATGGGGCAAAGCGATGCCTTATATGAAAATTTAACCGCCCATGAAAATCTTACCTTTTATGGAAATTTGATGGGGATTTCTGGTAAAAAACTTTCTGATGCGATAGCAACATCTATGGCGTTAGTTCACTTAACAAAATTTCTTGACAAACCCGTATCGACTTTTTCAGGAGGGATGAAGAGACGGTTGTCCTTGGCAATAACTTTATTTTCAAATCCTGAATTAATTATATTGGATGAACCGACAGTAGGAATCGACCCTAGTCTTCGGGTTGAAATTTGGGGTAGACTAAGAGAACTTGCCAAAGAAGGAAAAGGCATTATTGTTACCACCCATGTGATGGATGAAGCTGAAAAATGTGACTATGTGGGGCTGATTATTGAAGGAGAAGTTTTTGCATTAGATACTCCTGGAAATTTAAAAAAGCAATTTAATGTTCCTACTATTGAAGACGTCTTTTTAAAAGCGGAGGGCCATGAACAATGAGAATAATAGCGATGACCAAGCGAGTGATCAAAGAAATCGTCAGAGATAAACGGACAGTTGCTTTAATGCTGCTTGCTCCGATCTTGTTGATCACACTGTTGAATTTTGTATTTACTTCTACTTCAGACACAAAGCTGCAGATTGGTGTAGATGATACTGTTCCCAATGAAATCCTTCAAGCCTTTCCTTCAGAGGTAAAGATAACCCATTTTTCTACTAAGGAAAAAATGGCGGAATCAATCCTTTCCAATAAGCTGGATGCTTCAATCTCGATAGATAATGGTGTCATTCATGTATCCTATGAAAACGAGGACCCCAGCAACACAGCGCAAGTAAAAGCGATACTCGGAAATGTTTTGACAACGAATAAGATCCAAACCTTAACAAAAGCAGTAAAACAAGCCGCCGAAACGACAGGGAAAGTTCCGAGCTTGGAGAATTATACTATCGAGAATCAGTACATTTATGGTTCAGAAGACAGTAGCTTTTTTGATAAAATTTTTCCAGTTATCATAGGATTTTTGGTCTTCTTTTTCGTCTTTTTAATTTCTGGGGTGGCTCTTCTTAGAGAACGTACGACTGGAACGCTAGAACGTTTACTGGCAACACCAATCAAACGAAGTGAGATCGTTATTGGTTACCTGATTGGTTTTGGGGTATTTGCTGTGGTTCAGACACTTCTCATCGTTTTCTATTCCATTTATGCTTTGAATTTAGAAATTGTGGGGTCAATTGGTTGGGTATTAGTAATAAATATTTTAGTTGCTTTAACTGCATTATCAATGGGTGTATTTATTTCAACTTTTGCAAATACTGAATTTCAAATGGTTCAATTTATTCCAATCGTCGTTATACCGCAAATTTTGTTTTCGGGTATTATTTCACTTGATACGATGGCCAATTGGGTAAGAATCATTGGCTATTTTCTTCCATTATCTTATGCCGGAAATGCGCTGACAGCTGTCATTGTCAGAGGAGAAGGATTTAACGGGATATCTATGGAATTAGGTGTCCTGCTGCTTTTTATTGTGGTTTTTACCATACTGAATATTATTGGGTTGAAACGTTATCGGAAAGTTTAGGTAGTGAGGGCAGATACATCAAGTCATACCTGACATTGCGTGAAAAAGGAAAATCATTATCTGTTTTATCATGATGTTCAATAGATCATGGGGCTCTAGCGAATAATGAATTAGGCAATATTTTCGATTCTTTTCATAAAAAAAAGCCTTAAAAAGGCTGTATGGATAAAGCGTATTTATAATGTCAAAAGATATCTATAAAAG
>NZ_JALAHI010000128.1 GCF_022711995.1 Enterococcus sp. | reverse complement strand
TTCTTGAAGAAGCGGGATTAGAAGCAATGTCCCCTTGCGAAACAGAAAAACATAGTTTTGTGGCTCCCTATGTCAATGCCGGATCGATCGCCTCAGCACCAAATTCAAAACCCACTGAAAGATTTAATTCCTCTAACAGAGGATCAGGGCTAACTTTGAAGGGTTCACCAAAATCATTGATTCCAGTTAAATATCTAAGCCAACCTGCAAAAACCAGTGGAATCACTTTTAGTTCATTTACATTTAAATCATCTGAACTGATATAGGCTTTTACTGTTTCGCCAAAACGAACGGCTAGTTTTTGTGACGTATCCGTGGCAATTCGCTGCGGGGTGTCCGGAATAAAAATGTTCGGTAATCGCTTTTCAATTACTTCATCAAGAAACTGTTTTGGATCAAGAATGACCGGATCTACGACAACAGGTAATCCTTCATGATACCCTAAAATTTTCACTAATTCTCGCAGCTCATTATCATCCATCTCGCTGTGGATGGAATGATAATCCAACAAACAACCAAAAACAGCCAAACAAGTATGCAATGGATTCAGACAAGTGGTGACTTTCATAGTTTCCACTTTGTTGACTGTTCCTCGATCTGTAAATTGGATTCCCGTTTTTTCCAGTTTTGGTCGCCCATTTGGAAAGAGATCTTCGATCACTAGATATTCCGTTTCTTCGCCATTGACATAGGGAGCCACAAAACTATGTTTTTCTGTTTCGCAAGGGGACATTGCTTCTAATCCCGCTTCTTCAAGAAGGTGCTGAACAGTCACATCGGGTCTTGGGGTGATCTTATCGATCATACTCCAAGGAAATGTCACTTTCTCTTTAAGGTAGTCAACGAATTCTGGTGAAACCAAATCATTTTCCAGCCATTTTTCAGCATAAGTCAAAACCGCTGTCTGCAATTTTTCGCCATTGTGAGACATATTGTCCATACTGACTAACGCCAGCGGAGTTGCATTTGCCAAAAAACGCTCATGCATCAATGCGACTAGTTTTCCCAAATAACTTTCTGCTTTGTCCGGCCCATTTGTAAAATCAGATAATACAGAGGGAAAATACGCCTTCGCTGAATTGGATAGACTATAGCCTTTTTCAGTGATTGTCAGACTAACCATTTGCAATGAGGGCGCTCGAAAGATTTCTTTTAGTCGATTAAAATCTTGGGAGTTCCGATCCATTTTCAAATAATCCACGATACTGCCGACGATTTCTTTTTCCACAGAACCATCACTATGCAACAGAACATTTATTGTCAAATCATCATAGGTCTTCAAGATATCGACAATGTCATAGTCATATCCTTCAGCAACAATAATTCCTGTATCCTCTATTCCTTGATTCAACAGCTGTTGTTGATGGGTAGCCAAAAATGCACGGAAGATATTCCCAGCTCCCAGTTGCAGCCATGTAGGTTCACTCAATGTTTTTTCTTTTACTTTGGCTCTATCATATTCAGGTATTTTAAAATTCTTTAATTCATCAAGAGGCATTTGCTCCAATAATTCATTTGTTAGTCTCATTTGATACTCCTTTCAACGGTCCAATCCAAAGTAATCACGTGCATTCGTATAGCAAATACCTTCCACCATCTTGGTTAAGATCTTTTCATCTTTCGGATAGTGACCGCTTTCTACCTTCTCACCAATGTACTGACACAAGATACGTCGGAAGTAATCATGTCTTGGATAAGAAATAAAACTGCGGGAATCAGTCAGCATGCCTACGAAATTCATTAGCAATCCTTGAGTTGCAAGAACATTCATTTGATTGATCATGCCATCATAATGATCATTAAACCACCATGCTGCACCGAATTGAAGCTTACTTTTTAGCCCTTGTGTGTTTCCTTGGAAATTACCACAAGTTGCCGCAACTAACTCATTATAAATTGGATTTAAATTATACAAAATGGTCTGAGGAAGCTCGTCGTTTGTATTCAAGCAATCAAGAAAAGTGTTTAAATTCGTTGCCAAATCTCCCTGATCAATGATCGCATCCCCACCTGAATCCGGACCAAGATCAACAAACATCTTGTGATTGGTATTGCGTAAAGCACCAAAATGGATTTGCATGATCCAGCCTCGCTTCGCATATTCAGAAGCAAGATCCGTCATAATTCGGCCTTGCCATTTGGCCAGCTCTTCTCGATCAATTGATTCACCCTGTAACCCTTTTTGATAGATCTCTTCAATTTGCTCATCCGAAGCCTCTTGATAGAGAAACTCACTGAAACCATGATCTGCACTTTTACAGCCAGCATCATGGAAGTAAGAAACTCGTTCCAACAAAAACGCTTTCAAATCCACGTAATTTACTAATTTTTGCTTGGCTATTTTCTGGCACTTACTGATATATGCGGCAAATTCTTTATGCACATTCAAAATAGGATCTGGGCGGAAGGATGGAGCAACAACAAAATCCGTTTCAGCTTTCAATTGCTTGTGATACTGCAAATCACTTAAAATATCATCGGTCGTACCAACAAACTTCACATTCGAGTGACGAATCAACGCTTGAGCACTAACCTCATTATTGGCTAAAAACTGGTTGCAAGCTTCATAAATTTCTGCAGCTGTCTCGCTAGTTAATAATTTCGTAATACCGAAATATTCCTTTAATTCTAAATGAGTCCAATGGTGCAACGGATTGCCCAATAAATTTTCAACTGTTTGTGCCCAGGCATAAAATTTTTCCCAGTCATCTGCATCACCAGTAATGTATTTCTCGGCGACTCCATTGGCTCGCATCGCGCGCCACTTATAATGGTCCCCACCTAGCCATAACTCAGTGATTGATTTGAAACGAAAATTCTCTGCAATCAATTGCGGCTCTAAATGGCAATGATAGTCAATAATCGGCTGTCTTTTCGCCACCTCATGATACAATTGCTTTGCAGTTTCATTTTTCAATAAGAAGTCATCATCAATAAACATATTCTTTCCTTCTTTCGTAAACTGATATATTAGTATCTTACCATGTCAAACTAAATTCTTCAATCACCTTTTTAGTCTTTGCTGAACTTCTTAAAAAGAAAGATGAAAAAAGTTTTATTCTGCTAAGTTTCATAAACCTTGCAAAACAACATACAAAAAACATCAAAGCTAGTCATTTTACTAACTTTGATGTTTCTAGAGAATCTATTTTATCTTAATGGGAAAGAGTTTGTAGAGACTCCACATTTTTACTTTGTAAAGAGCTGATACTTCTCACATCATCTGTCTGACAGAGTTACTCAGAACCATTTCAACAGTTGTTTTAAGCCCACACCTAGTTTTACTAAACTTGTTATTAATAATGCTTAGTCTCGCTCCTGACGATGAAATTCCTCTCAGTCAACAAACACTTTCGGATTAGCAGATGTCTCTGTTTTACAAGAAGACATGATCTTTATCTGATACTCGGGAGAGGTATTCATCACTTCGATTTTAATGAAACGAAAAGAAAAATGGCGCGTCAGTTCTGATGTTACAGGTAGAACGTCTATTGTTCTTATTCTTCTAAACTCTGATAGAAACAATAAAAAAAACACCAACGTAAATATACGTTGATGTTTCTTGTTATACCGACGGCCGGGGTCGAACCGGCACGTCCTTGCGGACACCAGATTTTGAGTCTGGCGCGTCTGCCAATTCCGCCACGTCGGCATGATTGCAGATCACTAAAAGTACCTACTAAATTTTAATTGCTCTTTTACCCGTCATGGCAACGATAATCATTACTTTCAGGATAAAAATCGATACATCAATCGTACGAACGAATGATGTATCGATAATACCGACGGCCGGGGTCGAACCGGCACGCCCTCGCGGGCACTGGATTTTGAGTCCAGCGCGTCTGCCAATTCCGCCACGTCGGCATAACGAAAATATTAGTATCGTACTAAGGCGGTAACCGGATTTGAACCGGTGATGAAGGTTTTGCAGACCTCTGCCTTACCACTTGGCTATACCGCCATTATACTATTTCTGCAATTTACAACACATGTAAATTGAACTGGGGTAGCTGGATTCGAACCAACGCATGACGGAGTCAAAGTCCGTTGCCTTACCGCTTGGCTATACCCCAAAAATGAAAGGGCGAGTGATGGGAATCGAACCCACGAATGCCGGAGCCACAATCCGGTGCGTTAACCACTTCGCCACACCCGCCGTGATAAGAAACTAATTTTAAAATAATGGCAGGGGCAGCAGGAATTGAACCCACACTAACGGTTTTGGAGACCGCTGTTCTACCTTTAAACTATGCCCCTATAAAAATGGAGGAGAGTGGATTCGAACCACTGAACCCGAAGGAACGGATTTACAGTCCGTCGCGTTTAGCCACTTCGCTACTCCTCCATAATGGCGCGGGACAGAATCGAACTGCCGACACATGGAGCTTCAATCCATTGCTCTACCAACTGAGCTACCGAGCCAAAACAAGCTATTTACAATAATAATGAAACGGTCTGGACGGGACTCGAACCCGCGACCTCCTGCGTGACAGGCAGGCATTCTAACCAACTGAACTACCAAACCGTAATGGAGGTTAACGGGATCGAACCGCTGACCCTCTGCTTGTAAGGCAGATGCTCTCCCAGCTGAGCTAAACCTCCGGGTGTTCATTAAATTGTAATGATCCGTACGGGACTCGAACCCGTGTTACCGCCGTGAAAGGGCGGTGTCTTAACCACTTGACCAACGGACCAAATATATAACGGAGAGTAAGGGATTCGAACCCTTGAGACAGCGGTAGCCATCTACATGATTTCCAATCATGCTCCTTCGGCCTCTCGGACAACTCTCCAGCCTAAAAGAAGCTCAATACCCTTTTTTCTCTTGTAAGAGAACTCCGGCAGTAGGACTCGAACCTACGACATCATGATTAACAGTCATGCGCTACTACCAACTGAGCTATGCCGGAATGATACAGCGTGGCGACGTCCTACTCTCACAAAGGGAAACCCTTCACTACAATCGGCGCTAAGA
>NZ_JALAHI010000127.1 GCF_022711995.1 Enterococcus sp. | reverse complement strand
GTCTAATAGGAATCGTTTTATTAAAAAAAGAATCCTTTTCGCTTGTCTTATTCTCGTTTAAATGATAGTTTATAGTAGTAAATGATTTTTCGATGATACAGATTTTATCCCTGTTACATTCGAAAGTGAATTTTTATATCAGAGAGGAAAGTGTGTCAAGATGGCAAAAAAACAAAAAGCACTTGATTTCCAAGCAATTTTGGAACAAGTCAATGCAGATTTTCCAACTTATCAAGCATTGGACAAAGACGGAAAAATCGTAAATCCAGATTTAGTACCTGATCTAAGTGACGACGAATTAGTCGAGTTGATGACTCGTATGGTATGGTCTCGTGTGTTAGACCAACGCTCTACTGCGTTAAACCGTCAAGGTCGTCTAGGTTTCTTCGCGCCAACAGCTGGTCAAGAAGCAAGTCAATTAGCAAGTCATTTTGCATTTGAAAAAGAAGATGTGCTTTTACCTGGTTACCGTGATGTTCCGCAATTGATCCAACATGGACTTCCATTGAAAGAAGCATTCTTATGGTCTCGTGGACATGTAGCTGGTAACCTTTACCCTGAAGATTTGCAAGCTTTACCACCACAAATCATTATTGGTGCGCAATATGTGCAAGCAGCAGGTGTTGCTCTTGGATTGAAAAAACGCAACAAGAAAAATGTTGTCTTCACTTATACAGGTGATGGCGGTTCTTCACAAGGGGACTTCTATGAAGCAATCAACTTTGCGGGTGCTTACCATGCAAACGCTGTATTTTACATCCAAAACAATGGTTTTGCGATCTCAACACCTCGTGAAGTTCAAAGTGCTGCTAAAACATTAGCTCAAAAAGCAGCAGCAGCAGGTATTCCTGGAATTCAAGTAGACGGTATGGATCCATTAGCTGTTTACACTGTATCAAAAGCAGCTCGTGAATGGGCAGCCAATGGCAATGGTCCAGTATTGATCGAAACATTGACTTACCGTTATGGTCCACACACATTATCAGGGGATGACCCAACTCGTTACCGTTCCAAAGATATGGATAGCGAATGGCAACAAAAAGATCCATTGGTTCGCTTCCGTACGTACTTAACGGAAAAAGGACTATGGTCTGAAGAAAAAGAAGAACAAATTATTGAACAAACAAAAGAAGAAATCAAAGCTGCAATCGCTGAAGCTGACCGTGTACCTAAACAAAAAGTTTCCGATTTCTTGAAAAATATGTTTGAAGTTCAACCACAAAACATTAAAGAACAAATTGCAATTTACGAAGCGAAGGAGTCGAAATAGTCATGGCACAAAAAACAATGATTCAAGCAATTACAGATGCCTTAGCTGTTGAAATGGAAAACGACAAAGAAGTTTTAGTCTTTGGTGAAGACGTCGGTAAAAACGGCGGAGTTTTCCGGGCAACAGAAGGTTTACAAGAAAAATTCGGTGAAGATCGTGTTTTCGATACCCCTCTTGCTGAATCTGGTATCGGCGGTTTAGCTTTCGGTTTAGCACTAGAAGGTTTCCGTCCAGTTCCAGAAATTCAATTCTTCGGATTCGTTTTTGAAACATTTGATGAAATCGTTGGACAAATGGCGCGTACCCGTTACCGTATGGGCGGCACTCGTAATTTGCCAATCACCATTCGTTCACCATTTGGTGGCGGTGTGCATACACCAGAATTGCACTCAGATAACTTGGAAGGATTGATTGCTCAATCACCAGGTATCCGTGTCGTAATCCCATCAAATCCATATGATGCCAAAGGACTATTGATTGCGTCTATTCGCAGCAATGACCCTGTTGTTTTCTTAGAACACATGAAACTTTACCGTTCATTCCGTGAAGAAGTGCCAGAAGAAGCTTATGAAGTTCCATTGGACAAAGCAGCGGTTACTCGTGAAGGAACTGACGTATCGATCATCACTTATGGTGCGATGGTTCGTGAAGCAATCAAAGCAGCTGATAACTTAGCAAAAGAAAACATCAATGCTGAAATTATCGACTTGCGTACAATTGCGCCTCTTGATGTAGAAACAATCATTAAATCTGTTGAAAAAACAGGTCGCGTGGTCGTTGTTCAAGAAGCTCAAAAACAAGCAGGTGTTGGCGCTCAAGTCGTTTCTGAAATTTCTGAACGTGCGGTTCTTTCATTAGAAGCACCAATCGGACGTGTATCTGCTCCAGATACGATCTTCCCATTCGGTCAAGCAGAAAACATCTGGTTGCCAAATGCTAAAGATATCGAAGACAAAGTGAAAGAAATCGTGAACTTTTAATAGTTGAAGAAGGGAAGAATAGAAAATGGCATTTCAATTTAAATTACCGGACATCGGTGAAGGGATCGCAGAAGGCGAAATCGTAAAATGGTTCGTTAAACCCGGCGATACCATCAATGAAGATGATACTTTACTAGAAGTTCAAAATGATAAATCAGTGGAAGAAATTCCATCTCCAGTTACTGGTACCGTAAAAAATATCCTAGTATCAGAAGGAACCGTTGCGAATGTTGGGGATGTATTAGTAGAAATCGATGCACCCGGACATGAAGACAACGAAGGGGATGCAGGAGTAGCTGCGCAAGCTCAAACGCCTGCACAACCAGCTGCTGTCCCTACAACTGAAGCTGCATCTGCTGGCTCATCAGAAGGCGAAGGCGTATTCCAATTCAAATTGCCAGATATCGGTGAAGGAATTGCAGAAGGCGAAATCGTAAAATGGTTCGTTAAAGCTGGCGACACCATCAATGAAGATGATACATTACTAGAAGTTCAAAACGATAAATCAGTGGAAGAAATCCCATCTCCAGTTACTGGTACCGTTAAAAATATTCTAGTATCAGAAGGAACCGTTGCGAATGTTGGTGACGTATTAGTAGAAATTGATGCACCTGGACATAACAGTGCACCTGCTACTAGTGCTGCTGCAACCACTGAAGTGCCAGAAAAAGTTGAAACTTCTGGTTCTGCAAGTGTCGTTGAAGCCGCTGATCCAAACAAACTTGTGTTGGCAATGCCTTCTGTCCGTCAATTTGCTCGTGAAAAAGATGTCGACATCACACAAGTAACGGCAACTGGCAAAGGTGGCCGTGTGACAAAAGAAGACATCGAAAACTTCCTATCTGGTGGCGGTGCTCCAGCAACTGCAGAAGCAGCTCCAGCGAAAGAAGAAGCGCAAGCACCAGCAGCCGAAAGCAAACCAGCTGCACCAGCGAAAGCCTTCAAGTCTAACTTGGGTGATTTGGAAGAACGTGTGGCATTAACAGCAACACGTAAAGCAATTGCGAAAGCAATGGTCAACAGCAAACATACAGCTCCTCATGTTACATTGCATGATGAAGTAGAAGTAACAAATCTTTGGGATAACCGTAAGAAATTTAAAGAAGTTGCTGCTGCCAATGGCACAAAACTTACTTTCTTGCCATATGTTGTCAAAGCATTGACTGCGACAGTTAAAAAATTCCCTATCTTGAATGCTTCAATCGATGATGCAAAACAAGAAATCGTGTACAAACACTATTACAATATCGGTATCGCTACAGATACAGATCATGGTTTGTATGTACCAAACGTCAAAGATGCAGACCGTAAAGGCATGTTTGCAATCGCTGATGAAATCAACGAAAAAGCAAAACTTGCGCATGACGGCAAACTTTCTGCAGATGACATGCGTAACGGAACAATCACCATCAGTAACATCGGTTCTGTAGGTGGTGGCTGGTTCACACCAGTAATCAACTACCCTGAAGTAGCAATCTTGGGTGTTGGTACGATTGCGCAACAACCAATCGTGAATGCTGAAGGCGAAATCGTTGTCGGTCGCGTAATGAAACTTTCATTAAGCTTTGACCACCGTATCGTTGATGGAGCAACAGCGCAACAAGCAATGAATAATATCAAACGTCTTTTAGCTGATCCAGAGCTATTAATGATGGAAGGATGATTAACAAATGGTAGTTGGAGATTTTGCTGTTGAATTAGACACAGTTGTAATCGGTGCGGGACCTGGCGGCTATGTAGCTGCCATCCGCGCTGCGGAAATGGGACAAAAAGTTGCAATCATTGAAAGAGAATACATTGGCGGCGTTTGTTTGAACGTTGGCTGTATCCCTTCAAAAGCATTGATTGCTGCTGGACATCATTATCAAGAATCATTAGATTCAACCATGTTTGGTGTCTCTAGCGAAAACGTAACTCTTGATTTTACTAAAACACAAGAATGGAAAGACAACAAAGTTGTAAAAACATTGACTTCAGGTGTTGGCTTCCTATTGAAAAAACACAAAGTTGAAATAATTGAAGGGGAAGCTTTCTTCGTTGATGATCATACATTGCGTGTGATCCATCCTGATTCAGCTCAAACTTATTCTTTCAACAATGCAATCATCGCGACAGGTTCTCGCCCAATTGAAATCCCTGGTTTCAAATTCGGTGGACGTGTCCTTGATTCTACCGGCGGATTGGCATTAAAAGAAGTGCCTAAGAAATTCGTTGTTATCGGTGGCGGTGTCATTGGTTCTGAACTAGGTGCAGCTTATGCAAACCTAGGTGCAGAAGTAACGATCCTTGAAGGTTCACCTCAAATTTTACCAACCTATGAAAAAGACATGGTTAAATTAGTTGAAGAAGACTTCGCTAAAAAAGGTGTAACCATCGTTACCAACGCAATGGCTAAAGAAGCAGTTGACAATGGCGATAGCGTAACTGTCAAATATGCGGTGGATGGCAAAGAAGAATCTGTAACAGCAGACTATGTGATGGTAACAGTTGGCCGCCGTCCAAACACTAATGACATGGGCTTAGAACAAGCCGGTGTGGAAGTTGGCGAACGTGGCTTGATCAATGTGGACAAACAAGGTCGTACCAATATCCCTAACATTTTTGCGATTGGTGATATCGTTCCTGGTGCAGCTCTTGCCCACAAAGCAAGTTATGAAGCAAAAATTGCTGCTGAAGCCATTTCTGGTAAAAAAGTTGCTGTTGACTACAAAGCAATGCCAGCAGTTGCCTTTACAGATCCAGAATTAGCTTCTGTCGGTATGACGATCAAAGAAGCAAAAGATGCTGGAATCGAAGCAAAAGCTTACAAATTCCCATTCTCAGGTAATGGTCGTGCATTATCTCTTGGAAAAACCGAAGGATTTATCCGCTTAGTAACAACAGTGGAAGACAATGTACTTATCGGCGCGCAAATCGCTGGTTTAGGTGCAAGTGACATGGTTTCAGAACTAGCACTTGCTATCGAATCAGGTATGAATGCAGAAGATATCGCATTGACAATCCACCCACATCCATCTTTAGGTGAAATCACAATGGATGCTGCTGAGTTGGCATTAGGTTTACCAATCCATATCTAAGTTTTATGAAACTCGTTCATCTTCTGATGGACGAGTTTTTTTATCAAATAAGGCGAAGAATTTATATTGACAGAATCTTCTGTAAATGATACGATGCTTGTAATCATTTTAACCGTTGATGAGGAAAGTAAATCGATTTGGCAAGCTTAGAGAGTCTTCGTGTGGTGCAAGAAGAACTTGGAGAATCGAAAGAAAATGGCCTCAGAGGTGATCTTCTGAACTTGAGTCAAAGATAAGGAGATCCGGGTGCGCCCGCTAACGCGTCAGAGTATACCGACTTGTTCTGTCGCGTACTTGATGAGAAGCATGCTGCAAAGCTAGCTTGAATAAAGGTGGTAACACGTAATCACGTCCTTTGATATTTCGATATCAGAGGGCTTTTTTTATTTACATTATGGAGGAGGAGTAGTATGACAGAACGATTTGAGACGATTCAATTACATGGAGGACAAGTACCAGATCCAACAACGGGGAGTCGAGCCGTACCAATCTATCAAACCACATCCTATGTGTTTGATGATGCAGATCAAGCGGCGGCAAGATTTAGTCTTAGCGAAAGTGGTAATATCTATACCCGCATTACCAATCCAACGACAGCTGTTCTAGAAGAACGGTTAGCCTTATTAGAAGGCGGTGTCGGCGCATTAGCAACGGCTTCTGGCTCGGCTGCAATCACCTATGCGATCATAAATCTCGCACAAGCAGGGGACCATATTGTCTCAGCTGCTTCAATCTATGGTGGGACGTATAATTTGTTCGCACATACACTGCCAGATTTTGGCATCACGACAAGTTTTGTAGATAGTGAAGATCTAGTCGCTCTAAAAGCAGCCATTCAAGAAAATACCAAAGCCGTTTTTCTTGAGTCTTTAGGCAATCCTGATATTGACATTGCCGACTTCAAAAAGATTGCTGCCATCGCCCATGAAGCAGGGATTCCCCTCATTATTGACAATACCTTTGCAACCCCTTATCTATTCCGCGGCTTTGAACATGGGGCGGACATCATTGTTTATTCGACGACAAAATACCTTGGTGGTCACGGTGCTGCTTTGGGAGGTGCCATTATCGATAGTGGTAACTTTGATTGGACAAATGGCAAATTCCCCAAGCTTGTCGCTCCTGATCCAAGCTATCATGGGGTCTCATGGGTAGAAGCAGCCGGCAAAGCAGCCTACATCACTCGAGCACGAACGATTCTTTTACGGGATACAGGTGCTGCGATTTCTCCCTTTAATTCATGGGTTTTGCTTTTAGGTATCGAGACTCTCTCATTGCGGATGGAACGCCATGTCCAAAATGCGCAACAAGTTGCTGAGTTTTTAGCCAAGCACCCGCAAGTCTCTTGGGTCCATTTTCCAACATTGCCTGACAGCCCTTACTTTGAACGAGCACAGGCGTATTTCCCAAAAGGAACCAGTTCGGTCTTTTCATTTGGTCTTAAAGGTGGGGCAGAAGCGAGCAAAACCTTCTGCGGTGCAACCAAGCTCTTCTCTTTACTGGCAAATGTCGGTGATGCAAAGTCATTGATCATTCATCCGGCTTCAACTACCCATTCTCAGCTAAGCTTAGCAGAACTAGCAGCAGCCAAAATTCGTCCGGAGACGATTCGCCTCTCCATTGGATTGGAAAATATTGATGATTTATTGGAAGACCTAACACAAGCCTTTGAACAGCTCTGATGCTGTTTCAGAATCATGTAGAAGAAGCAAGTCGGAAAAGCGCAACGTAAGTTGTTGCGCTTTTTGATGTTTGTCAGTGTTTTAAGATAAAATGCCGTTTCTATCTCTTGAAGGATAGTAAATCCGCCTGTTCTATGCTATATTTAGTTGCCAAGGAAAATGGATAAGGTGGGGGATGTATGCGTAATCAAACAAGTGACAAGAGGATTCGATTTTACTATACAAGTTTGCAATTTCTGTATTGGATGATGTTTTGCTCAATCTATGGTTTTGCGACACTCTTTTTGATTTATTTCAAGGTCGATCCGGCAAAAATCGGCGGTATGTTGGCACTTATCAATATTGCCTCCACGATTTTACAACCCTTCATCAGTCAAGTGATCATCAAAAAACGCAAGATCCCACTGATCAATGTCCTGAAATCGTTGATTATTGGCGTGATGGCGGTGCTATTAGCAGGTGTGATCGTACCCGCATTGTCGATAGTCACCTATGTTTTAGGGGGGATTTTGCTCGTTTCCATGCAGTCCTTTCTTAACGCTTTAGCATTTGAATATACAAATAGCGGCAACAAAATCAATTTTGGTTTTTCACGGGCCGGCGGTTCATTAGGGTTTGCTGGTACTTCTTTTTTGTTGGGCCAGCTCTTGGAGAACTTTTCGGCAGCCCTCTTGCCGATGATTGCTATCGGACAAGCCGTGCTTTTTTTCATTATTTTACTTTTGCTGCCAGCAGTCAAGAAGCCTGAAATGCCAGTTATACTCAATGAGCCAAATCATTCAGGTGCATTTTTGAAAAAATATCCTTTTTTACTCTTTCTGTTTGTCGGTTTTAGCTTTCTTTTCAGCTTCCACACGATGATCAATAGCTTTTTGGCACAAATTTTTGCTGATATTGGCGGTGGCAGTAAAGAGGTGGGCATCGCGCTGATGATTGCGGCATTATGCGAATTGCCGGGGATGATTTTCTTTGAACAGTTAGTGAGAAAACGGTCTAGCCGTTTTTGGCTGTTGTTATCCAGTGTTGCTTTTGCCCTTCGAGGAGTGCTGATGCTGTTGATCAGCTCCATTATCTTGATGGAAATGAGTCATTTGATGCAAGGAGTTAGCTTTGCCTTGTTTATCCCCGCATCCGCTTATTTGTTCAATCATAGTTTGGCAGATGAGGATCGGGTCTTTGGACAAACAATTATCATCATCGCCACCACAATTGGTGGGGTGATCGGCAACCTATTAGGTGGGCTGCTGATTCAAAATTTCGGTGTCTGGGAAATGCTCCTAATCGGCACGGGCTTTGCCGTTTTAGGTGCTGTGTTGACATTTGTCGGTGTGAAAAAAATTCCTCGAACGAATAAGAAATTAGCGATCCGAAGTGAATGATCGGTATTTATAGAAAAAGCGTGTCCACCGCATTTGCTCCGGTGACACGCTTTTTTTTCGGATGGACTGGTGTTTATTTCTTTTCTAAAACAGCGATGAATTCCCGCATATAATCGGGTAGATCCGGGGGTCTGCGGCTGGAAACGATGTGTCCATCAGTGATAACTGGTGTATCTACCCAAGTAGCTCCGGCGTTTGTCATGTCGTCTTTGATGCCAGGGGTACTCGTAACTTTTCTTCCTTGCAAAATATTCGCGGAAATCAAGACCCAGCCGGCATGACATATTTGACCAATGACTTTTTCTTCTTTGTCCATCGCTTGAACAAAAGAAATGACTTGTGGGAATCGGCGCAGTTTATCCGGTGCCCAACCGCCAGGGACTAAGATGGCATCATAATCAGCCGCATTGATGTCGTCAAAAGCAAACGCAGATTCTGCAGGAACTCCGTATTTTCCTTTATAGCTTTTATGGGCTTCTTCCCCCACTAAATCCACTTGAGCGCCTTCTTCTCGCAAACGGTGAACAGGGTACCAAAGTTCTAGATCCTCGAAATCATTGTCGACTAACGCGATGATTTTTTTGTTTTTTAAGCGCAAATGAAATCCTCCTTTATTCTTGCTATTCTTACTGTAACATCAAGGAAAAGGAAACACCAAAAGTATGCTTTTTCACGGATTTGATAAAAGCGACCTGAAAAGAAGAAAGCGTAGCTGTTTTTTAATCATCGGAGCATTGTCACTGAAAAGACATTAAGAGATAATCAAAGGAATCAATGATCTTCATGAGAGGAGGAGAGATAGGACATCATGGGTTCTTCTTCAAAACATTCTTTAATAGGGGGTGCATCTCTCACTGAGAGGTGCCCTCTTTTATTTTGCGACAGAGTCTCTGACCAATTTGTATTTTTATGGTACACTGAATAGGACGAATAGGGGTGATTAAAATGCGTGATTATCAATATCCTCTAGATCTGGACTGGTCAACAGATGAAATGGTTATTGTAATGAATTTATGGGATCGCTTAGAACAAGCCTACGAGAAAGGGATCCCGGCAGCGGAGTTTTTAGAAGCTTATCGGCAGTTTAAGAAAGTTGTGCCAAGTATTGGGGAAGAACGCCGTTTAGGCAGAGATTTCGAAGACTTGAGCGGATATTCATTGTATCGAACACTTCAAGCAGCCAAGACGACAAGCGGTAAACTGAAAATGAAGGAGTAGAAAGAAACCATGCAAGAAATCGTTAGTGAAATCCATAGCTGGATGATTGCAGCAGGGGAAAAAATCAAAGAAAACCTAAACAAAGAGCATCTAATTGTGGAAACCAAATCTGGTCGGAAAGACTTAGTGACTGAGCTAGATAAGGCAACTCAAGATTTTCTGATTGAGAAGATTCGAGCCTTCGATCCAGAAGCGAAAATTTTAGGAGAAGAAAATGGCTTAGATCGACTGTCAGACTTTAGTGGACGAGTATTTATCATTGATCCTATTGACGGAACCATGAATTTCGTGTTGGAAAAAGAGAACTTCTGTATCATGGTCGCTGTATATGAAGAAGGCCAAGGGCGTTTTGGCTTTGTTTATAATGTCATGAAAGATGAATTTCTTTGGGGTGGACCGGAGATTGGGGTCTTTTGCAACGGACAAAAAATCGATCCGCCGAAAGATATTGCTTTAGAGGAAGGATTGATTGGATTAAATGCGCCTATGTTGATGCATAATCGTCATCATGAAGTCGAAATGAGTGAACGGGCACTCGGTGTACGAATGACCGGTTGTGCCGGCATCGAATTGATTGCGCTGGTTTTAGGTCAGCGCGCAGGGTATATTTCCAATCTAGCGCCCTGGGACTATGCCCCTGGCGGTATCTTAATGGAAACATTAGGTTTAAAAATGGCGAATATCACCGGAGAAGAACTTGCTCTAGATGGTCGAGAATTGTTTATTGGTGGTACACCAACAGCATTTCAAGAATTATTGACGATCGCAAATCAATAAATGAAGAGCAGATATCTACGGATATCTGTTTTTTTCTGTAAAAATGAAAACTTTGCACTATATTTCAGAAAGAAATTCTGGTATAATGGCTTGTCGAGTGCAATGTCACCAAAAAAGGAGTTTATAAATTGAATATTAGAAATGATATCCGCAACGTCGCTATTATTGCCCACGTTGACCACGGAAAAACTACATTAGTTGATGAATTATTGAAACAATCCCAAACGTTAGATAGCCATACCCAATTACAAGAACGGGCGATGGATTCAAATGCGATTGAAAAAGAACGTGGTATCACGATCTTAGCAAAAAATACGGCCGTTGAATACAATGGCACAAAAATCAACATCATGGATACCCCAGGACACGCGGACTTCGGTGGAGAAGTGGAACGAATCATGAAAATGGTTGACGGTGTTGTCTTAGTTGTTGATGCCTATGAAGGTACAATGCCGCAAACACGTTTTGTATTGAAAAAAGCGTTGGAACAACATTTAGTGCCAATCGTTGTTGTAAACAAAATTGATAAACCATCGGCTCGTCCAGAACACGTTGTCGATGAAGTGTTGGAATTATTTATTGAATTAGGTGCAGATGACGATCAATTAGATTTCCCAGTCATTTATGCTTCAGCAATCAACGGCACATCTAGTGCATCAGACGATCCAGCTGATCAGCAAAAAACGATGGCGCCATTGTTTGATACGATCATTGAACACATTCCAGCACCAATCGACAATAGTGACGAACCTTTGCAATTCCAAGTATCATTGCTTGATTATAATGATTATGTTGGACGTATCGGAATTGGCCGTGTCTTCCGCGGATCAATCAAAGTTGGCGACCAAGTTGCATTGATGAAATTAAACGGAGAAGTCAAAAAATTCCGTGTAACGAAACTTTTCGGTTTCTTTGGTTTGAAACGTTTAGAGATCCAAGAAGCCAAAGCTGGCGATTTGATCGCTGTTTCTGGAATGGAAGATATCTTCGTTGGTGAAACAGTGACACCAATCGATCACCAAGATTCATTACCTGTGTTGCATATTGATGAACCAACATTGCAAATGACATTCATCGTGAACAATTCTCCTTTTGCTGGTCGTGAAGGAAAATTCGTTACAGCACGTAAAATCGAAGAACGCTTGATGGCTCAATTGCAAACAGACGTGTCATTGCGTGTTGATCCAATTGGACCTGACTCATGGATTGTTTCTGGTCGTGGGGAACTTCATTTGTCGATCTTGATCGAAAATATGCGTCGTGAAGGCTTTGAATTGCAAGTTTCTCGTCCAGAAGTCATTGAACGTGAAATTGATGGCGTGAAATGTGAACCGTTTGAACGTGTTCAAATCGATACACCGGAAGAATACATGGGATCAGTAATCGAATCATTAGGTATGCGTAAAGCAGAAATGCAAGACATGATCAATACAGGAAATGGACAAGTGCGGATCATTTTCTTGGCACCTGCTCGAGGATTGATCGGTTATACGACAGAATTCTTATCTATGACTCGCGGTTACGGAATCATGCACCACACCTTCGATCAATATTTGCCAATGATCCAAGGTCAAATCGGTGGTCGTCATCAAGGGGCACTGGTTTCTATCGATACAGGTAAAGCAACGACTTACTCGATCATGAGTATTGAAGAACGCGGAACTGTTTTTGTTGAACCAGGTACCGAAGTATACGAAGGAATGATCATTGGTGAAAACTCTCGTGACAAAGACTTAACCGTTAATATCACGAAAGCAAAACAAATGACTAACGTTCGTTCAGCAAACAAAGACCAAACATCCGTTATCAAGAAACCTCGTATTCTTTCTTTGGAAGAATCATTGGAATTCTTGAACGATGATGAATACTGTGAAGTAACCCCAGAAAGCATTCGTTTGAGAAAACAAATCTTGAACAAGAGCGAACGGGAAAAATCACAGAAAAAGAAAAACAGCTGATAAATAAAACACCTAAGGAAGTTTAAGACTTCTCGTGTAGATGATTTTCCGAAGGATGGAAAAGGAATTGCTCTTGTGGTGCAGCGGCTCTTCGCCGCAGAGCCTAAAAGCAATCAGCCGATTCTGTCCTTCGGATGTTTTTTGTTCAAAATGTTGGCGAAGAGCCATCATCGAAATAAACAGCGCTTGCAATTTCAGTGATTCCTTTTTAAAATGAGAAAAGCAAGCACAAAGGAGAAACCTATGAAAAATTATCCTGTTAAGAAGAATCAGGAACTTGAAGTCGATATTTTAGACCTTTCCCATGAAGGAAACGGTATCGCCAAAGTCGATGGCTATTTACTTTTTATTGAAAACACATTACCCGGCGAACGTGCGCTAGTCAAAGTCTTGAAAGTTGGCAACAAATTCGGTTTTGCCAAAGTGATGAAACTGTTACAAGCGAGTCCAGATCGTCAAGAGTTGCCTAATGAAGATTTATTGCGAACCGGTATCGCACCTTTGAGTCATCTGAAGTACGAAAAACAATTGGCATTCAAACAGCAACAAGTAGAGAATGTTTTAACAAAAGTTGCGAAAATGCCGCAAGTTGAGGTATTGCCTACGATCGGCATGGAACAACCTTTTGGCTACCGCAACAAAGCGCAAATTCCCGTTCAAAAAATCAAAGGGCAGTTGACTACTGGTTTTTACCGCAAAAATAGTCATACCTTGGTACCAATCGAAGATTTCTATATCCAAGATCCGGCGATCGATCAAGCAATCGTAACCGTCCGGAACATTTTGCAGCGTTTTAACGTCAAAGCCTACAACGAAGAAGCTCACGAAGGCTTTTTACGGCACGTTGTGATCCGTCGCGGACACCACTCGGGTGAAATGATGGTCGTTTTAGTCACACGAAAAGCGAAGTTTTTCAAAGGAGAAGAGATTGCTGAAGTCATTCATGAAGAGCTTCCTGAAGTAGTATCTGTGATCCAAAATATCAATGAAGAAAAAACCAATGTCATCATGGGTGATGCAGAGAAAGTCCTTTATGGAAAAGCTTCGATTGATGACCAATTGTTCGATAAGACGTTCCAAATCTCTGCCAAATCTTTCTACCAAGTCAATACGGCCCAAACAGAAGTGCTGTATCAAAAAGCGTTTGAATTAGCAGATCTACAGCCGGATGACATTGTCGTGGATGCGTATGCCGGCATCGGAACCATCGGAATCAGCTTAGCTGATCGTGTCCAAGAAGTTCTCGGAATGGAAGTTGTTGCTGAAGCGGTCGAAGATGCCAAAGCAAATGCTGCGAGAAATGGCTTAGAAAATGTTCATTACTTTGTAGGCAAAGCAGAGAAGATTATGCCTCAATGGTTACGTGAAGGCATTCAGCCAACTGTTGTCTTTGTCGATCCACCAAGAAAAGGACTAGAAGCCAGCTTTATCGAGACAACCGCTGCGGTTAAGCCAGAGCGCATTATTTATATTTCCTGCAACCCAGCCACACTGGCACGTGATCTAGCGCTATTTGCAGAAGAAGGCTATGTGACAAAACAAGTCCAGCCAGTTGATCTATTCCCACAAACCACACATGTGGAATGTGTAGTCTTGTTGACCAAATAAGACTACACAAATATCAGAGCGATTCAGGATGATTCTTGAATCGTTCTTTTTGGTTCAAAAAAACAAAAAAGAAGACAAATAAAAAAATACGTTTTCTCGTAGTGATCAGGTAATGTTTTGACAATACGATTCCAGATGATTAGCCTTAAGAGATAGCTCAAAAATAGTAGTCTCCTAAGATAGACTTGTTGCGGAAACTTAGGAGGCTACTATTTTTGTGATTCCTGTTTGAAAATCTAAAGCAAGGAGAAAAATGAGTAGTTAAATATTTTTCAACTGACTTTTTTTCATTATCAACTTCTTCTTTCTGATTTGAAATAGGCGTTTCGGTTTTGTCAGTTAAGAGGATAGGTGTAGAGTGTAGATTACTTCCACACAATGTGTTGATATATTCCATTGAAGCTTCAGCATTTACGC
>NZ_JALAHI010000009.1 GCF_022711995.1 Enterococcus sp. | reverse complement strand
GATATTAAAGCCAATATTCCAAACTTTATCATTACTCTAGGAAAAGTCGGGGTTGTTGGCCGAATGAATGACAAGTTATTTTTTGGTAATTCAGAGCCTGTAGATGCAAAGAATCCTATTGCATGTGGAGATTTTTTTCTAGGTCGTCTGGTCAAGGGGATTTTTGATGGTAGAACAGCAGAAGAGTCATTAAAAAGTGCTTTACTATTTTCTACTTGTAACGCAATGAACTGGTACCCTGAAGTAACAGATAGGCAAATGAAATCCATATATCACAAAATCACTGTAAAAAAAATGAATAGAAATTAATTCAAATTTAGGAGGGAAGGGTTAAAATGACTAAAGTTAAATTAAAAAATGACCTTTTAAGCGTAGTAATTGATTCCAAAGGTGCTGAGTTACAAAGTGTTCATGACAGTCAAAAAGAATATCTTTGGCAAGCTGACTCTATGTACTGGAACAGACATGCACCTATACTTTTTCCTGTTGTAGGAAAACTGAAAAATGATAGCTTCTTCTACGATGAACATAAATATTCCATGTCTCAGCATGGATTTGCTAGAGATAGCGACTTTTCATTAATCAGTTCGAGTAATACCCACGCATCTTTTAGTTTGCAGTACTCTGAACAAACGCTAAAGCACTATCCATTCAAATTTCTACTAGAAATCAGTTACGCATTAAATAATCGAACATTGTCTATACAGTATAGAGTGAAAAATATTGACACAAAGAGCATCTATTTTTCTATTGGTGGACATCCAGGATTTAATGTTCCTTTGGATAAGTCTGAAACCTTTGAAGATTATCATATCGAATTTATCCCCCATAAAAAAAGAAAATTTATTCCAGTAACAAAAGAAGTACTCTTAGATATAGATAGTGCTGAAACAAAGCAGTTGGAAAGCCTTCCTCTAACCAGAGAGCTTTTTAAAAAAGGAGTTTTAATTTTTGAAACAAAGGGTCAGACTCATATTCGTTTGGTTTCAAATAAAATGGGGCATTCTGTAAGTTTAAGTTATCAGAATATGCCATATTTAGGAATCTGGTCACCCGCTGATAGTGAAGCACCATTTGTTTGTATTGAACCATGGTGTGGAGTTGCTGATTTATCATCTTCTAAGAATAAATTTACAGAAAAACTAGGAATAAATCACTTGAGTATTAATCAAGTATTTTCAAGAGAGCATACAATAACATTTGATTAAATACTATTGAAAGGGTGGATAACGAAACCTAGTCGATTTCTGAGAAGTCCCCATCCCATAACTGTATTCGTAAGCAAATAAATTCACAGTGGCTCCAATAATTACCATTTTGACAACAGACCTTACCATCGATTACGAGTCCCACTCTAAGAAATCTTTTTGTATTAATAGCTTAATAGTTTGAGTGAGAATTGAAATGGATAAAATCGAATGTTTATTGATGATACTTCGGCCAAGTTGAACTATAGATGTTAGTTGAATACAGTAGATAATCACCGATAAAATGGAGGAATAATTTAAGAAAGGACCATTTAAAAGAATAGTCAGCCCCATAACCCAACCAAAGAAATTTGATTGGGTTATGGGGCTAACTATTAGGTTTCACTTTATTTCCTGGCATCACTGTTGGCTTATTTTAATTTAATCTGACTTTTCAACAAAATTTTGCGTCTCTTTTTACTCGATAGTTCTCTATGTTTTTGATTAAGTGCCTCGAAATAATCCTCATCAACTTGAATAATTTCATGATTCATCTTTTGAAACTTCTCATATTCACTATTGACTTTCGAGTTAGCTGATTTTTGGCTTACATTGCCTTTATCTTTTAAAATATCTGCTCGTTGATAAATCAAATATCGATCCAATTTTTCCAGCCCGCCATCGTCATTGTAGTTTGAGTTTCAGCTTGATATTCTGCTGTATCAAGATAACCAGATACAATTAGATTTAGGCGATTTAATTCTTTCTCATCTAAATAGTTTGCAGACTAATATTATTTTTAGTTGTCTGAAAAAGTTCAGCGATTTCCATTTGTGTTAACCATACCGTCCCATCAGTCAGCTGAAGTTCAATTCTTATTAAACCATCTTCTGTATTATATAAAATGAAATCATTAGACATTTTAGTTCTCCTGACTATTTTAAATAGAATTCCTGTTACTTCTCAAACCAACTATTCAACTCATCTGGCGTTTTGTCTCGATACAATTTAATCAATGCTGGGCGTATCGATTGGACTATTTCCAGCAACTCATCTCCGCCCCATTGAGTGGAAAAAGGCTTATCTGTAAACAACAACGATAAGGAAGAAATAAACATTTCTGTATCACCATCTGTGCCAAGAATATTAATTAATTTCCCTATAAGATACTCATCATGGAACCTCAGATTATGACTCAAATCAAAGCTCTTTATCGCATCTTTTGCTAGATGAATAACTTTTTCTTTTTCACCATAGTCTACTTCACCACTCATATCAATATAGTTATTGATATCAGAAGAAATGATGGCTATCACATCTTCTTTATCCTTCTTGGATAATTCATTCAATGCGTTGTCATTCAAGAGAGTTTCTCTAGTAATCTCTTCTACATAGTCTCTCATGATTTCAGCAGAGTATTTTGCAAAATAATTCTGAATGAAATCTTCCCCTGGATACCCTACTTCATTTTCCCAATCATGATTTTTGAAATCTCCATTGTAAAATTTATACTTGATTCTATCAATTATCTCTGGATGTTCTGTCACCATCTGCTCATATCCAGTCAAGATTAAATAGTCATAAATATAGTCCTCGATACTACCAAAATAAAACCACCCTACAGGTTTTCCACTAATACTAGATAATTGATTAATCACACTTTCAGGAGCTAGCGCATAGCCTTGAACATAGGAACTAATCGTTGGTTTTTTTATCCCCAAGCGGTTGCCCAGCTCCGTAAAGGACAGATTCATACTCTCTTTGATTTCCTTAATTCGTTGTCCTACCTTCATTTTATCAGGTTGTAATAAGCCAAACATAGGTTACTTCCTCCTTATCATTTTTACCCATTATATCACTCGTATAAACTTTCGTATATGTTTTTTTGAAAAACTGCTTGACATCGTATAAAAATCCGTATATTATAAAGTTTGTAGAAGGCCATCTATTTTTTTAAATCAAACGTATAAAATATCGTATAACAAAAAGGAGGGCTATTATGCCAATCAAAATCAATGATTTCACCTTACCAAAAGAAAAACTCGAAAAAGAATATCAAGTCGTCAATATTACTCGCTGGCAAAAAGACGGAGAAATTCTAGGTTGGAGTTACGAATGTATCCTACCAAAACTTCGCTACGAAAAAATCAGTGTCAAAGTCAAATCCGAACATCCCGTGATTACCCTTGAAGAGCTTAACCAACAAGGCCTAGCCATGGTTGCTTTTACCAGTTTGGTGATTGTACCTTGGGGACGCTCAAATGGTCAATTCGTTAGTTATGGCTTATCGGCAACGGCAGATGCGGCAACTTTGATTCCGAAAAAACAAGGTTCCACTCCACAAAACTAATTTTCCTATGAGTTTGTTGGGTGGTTAGGACGAAACGGCGGGGTAACGCCCACAGAGCCGTTTCTGTCCGTTAAGACCGCCCAATAAACACATAGGCTGGAAGGACTGCGAAGCAGAACTTCCCCTTAACTTGATTTATAGAACAACATCTAGAGAAAATAAACGGCTCATTGACAATTGAATAAACAACAAGGAGTGATGATTTTTGAAGGCTTATAATCAGAAAATCATTGAAACTCCCACGTACCTTGAAATTTATGATTATGAAGCAATCATTACTCCGAAACAAAAAGCAGACAAAGATGAAACCAATCCAAAACGAAAGAAAGAATTAGCTTGGCTTTATGAAGAAGAAAACACCATCACTGATAAGAGAAAAAACTATGATGAATTATCTGCTCAAGGACAATACGACAGCTTAAAACGAAAACAAAAACACTATCAAAATATGCGATTTGAAATTGCTCGACTCGTAGATATGAACTTTGACAATCAGACAAAATTTTTAACCCTCACTTTCAGAGAAAACATTCAAGATATTGCCTATGCGAATAATGAATTTAATAAATTTATCAAACGACTAAACTACGAACTCTATCACACAAAAAAAGCAAACCTAAAATACCTTGCCACGTGGGAAAAACAAGAACGAGGTGCCATCCATTATCACATTATCCTGTTTGACTTTCCTTTTGTCTCCGTCAATCGCCTTACAACCATCTGGGGACATGGATTTGTCAAAATAAACAAGATTGATGTAGATAGTATCGAAAATCGTGGACGCTATATCAGTAAATATTTCGATAAAGACTTGGATTTGAAGGAACACAAGAAAAAGGCGTTCTTCAAATCGCGTAACCTCAAAGTGCCCAGCGTAACAAAACAACTCGTGGATCAACCTTTTGATACCACAAATCAAGACGTCCTTTATACCAATGAGTATCTCGTAAGACGTTCAATATTTTACAGTACGATAAACG
>NZ_JALAHI010000126.1 GCF_022711995.1 Enterococcus sp. | reverse complement strand
GTACCATGCTGATCAACTCGATAGTTTAGGAGTGGAAAAGTATGCCAGATTTAGTAAAGTTTGTATTGGTTATTTTAGTTATTTGGGTTATTTATCAATTGGTTACTTCGGTTTTATTTAACGTGTCTCAAAAAGCGGTGAAAAAACGTCTGAAGAGTAATAAGATGACAGACGACCAACTTGTAAATTTGTATCATTCAGTTGCAAAGTCAAATCAATATAATACGATGCAAGCCATATTTTCTTATGGAATCTTTTACAAAAGTCATGAAAAACAGAGTAATGAAGTGTACAAGTTGTATCGCGATGAAATGGAAAAAAGAAACTTGTTATAATAGAAATGATTCGGGTACAAAGTCTCTTTCAGGGCAAAAGCTTCGGTGTGTAGCTTGAAAGAAAGTGAGATATTTTTTCGCAATTTTGTGAAGAAATATCTTTTTTTTTTGCTGAAAAAGCAAATAGAAAAGTGAAGATTCTAGATGGGAAAAGTGCGTTTTCTTTTCTGGAAAATTTCCGACTTGAAGGGATTTATTTGAAAGCAGGTTTCTCGCATCTAAAATAGCCTGAGAGCTAAGGTAATACCTTTTTTCAAAAAAATCACTTGGCTAGAATACATCTGCTTTAGGTTACAATATTCCAAAGAACGAGGGGAATGTTATAAAAATCTATGAATCTAGTATGTTTAGATGTATTATAAATATAACGATACAGTAGATAGATAATCTGGAGGAGTAGGCATGATTCGAAATTTTTTGCAAAAAGTCACACGCAAATCTGAGAAAGTAGAAAAAAAGTCATTTGAATTATTATCGAAAGAAAACAGAGAAGTAAAGAGGCTCTCATTTGAGCAAAATGAAGATGAATCGATTGTAATGGATTTTTTGAATCATATGGATAGAGAGTATGATTCGTCACCTGTGGGAAGGAAACAACAAGGTGATGCCTTTGAGCAATTTTTGGCAGCAGTTTTTCGCTTGGCGAATTATCAGGTAGAAATCACCAAAAAAAGCTATGTACAGGAAAAGCAGGTCTACACTGGCGATAACAATGTAGACTTGATTTTAAACAAAGATGGGGAACGAATTGCTGTTCAGGCTAAACATTATCGCTTGAACACGAAAAAGCCTAATTTGATTACGAAAGATTTTGTCAATAAATATTCAGGAATTTCAGATAAAAATTGGACTAATAAACTCTTTATCACGACGAGTTTATTTAATCCTCACGTCTATTTAGAAATCGAGAAAAATGAAAAAGCGCAAAATATTGAGTGGTATGACAGATATGGCTTGTTGCAGCTGTTAAATACGCTGATTCCAGAAACAATGGAAAAACATATATTTTTAAATAGTTTGCCAGAACAAGTAGTAAAATGTCCAGACTGTGAGTCGGGCTTTATTGTCCAGAAATGGAATTCACAGAAGCATAGCTATTTCAAAGGATGCACGATGTTTCCAGAATGTTCCCATACGGAAAGCTAAACATTCCGGCGTTCAATTATGGAATCTTTTCAAGTACAAGAAAGATGCACTAAAGATAGAGAGAGAAGTAATAGAAAAACGGAGGCAGTGACAGAAGAGCAAATATCCAATGATAGTGAGAGTGATTCTGGGAACCGATAGGGTTGAATTGCAGCTATAGGATGGGATTCGGGGAGACGAACATTCGAAAAATGTAGTTTACCTAATACTTCTAAAAAAGCTTTAAAAAAAGAACGGAACGATAACACAAGCAACATTCAAACAAAACGATCTCAAGGGTCTGCGACTGATTATTGCAAAAGGATTTATTGGTCAATAATCCAACAGGGGTGTCGTGTTTGCTGAAGCATTGTGTCATAGTCCGTTCTTTTTGATGTTCTCAACAGCTTTCAATGGGGTTTTTCATTTCTTTCGTAATGATCAAAGCGAATATATTGATTTTGGCTTTCTTCTTTCAAAAATTCTTTAGGTGTCAGATGAAATTCATTTTTAAAGCAGCGGAGGAAGTGAGTGTAAGAATTAAATCCGCATAACAGATAGGTTTGCGAAGCATTTCGAGTTTTTCGTAACACCTCTTTACTCATCAATAGCCTTTTTTTCAAGACATAAGAATGAAAGGAGACGCCAGTTTGTTGCTTAAAAATTCTGGAGAGGGTATAAGGACTCATATAAAGAGAAGCTGCGACAGTCGTCAAGGATAGATCATCTGTCAGATGATCATCAATATAAGTGATCACCGCTAAAATATCTTCATTTTTGTTGAGGGAATCCGCCAGAAAAAGCGGGTCGTCTTCTTGAAAGGCCAGCTGATTGATAAAAATCATAAAATTGATCAGTCTGCTTTGATAAATAAGATCCTTGCCGTAACCGGTCTCTATTTGATCCCGCAAAGGGGCCAAATGCTGCTGTAAAATCGCAGGGTCAATTTTTAATATTCGGCTATTGATTCTACCAAAATTACGGAAACAGCTGGTTAAATCTGTTTGACTGGTCGAAAGTTTAGCCAGATAACTTTGATTGATAAACAAGTAGGTTCGCTCGAAGAAATCAGATGTTTGGTGAATGATTCGATGGAGCGTGTTGGGCGGAATCAAAAGGATCGTTCCAGCTGAGATTTGAAATTCACGACCATCAATAAAAAAAAGTGCACTTCCATTGAGTGTGCAGTGGATTTCGTAAAAACTATGATAATGATAAAGGGTTGTTTCTTCCTCAACGATGTCTTTGACGTGAAAAATTTCAAACGACTCGTTGATCATGGTGTTGGCACTTTCTTTGTGCATGGGTTACTCCTTTTTAGTGCATCATTGCTTGCATTATACAAAAATAGATAGTAATGAGTCAATAACTGCTATTTTTAAGCTGATGAAAGCGTGTTACTATCGGAGTAACTTAAATAGAAGAGGGAGAACGCAATGGCAATAGTAGAAAAATTGTTTGTTCAAAAAGAAGTTGTTGAAGAGAAAATCAATCGGATGATCGAGAATTTAATCACTATTAAAGATAGCGATGGTGCGTTTCTTTTAGATTTTGATGGGTTGATCGTTGATGACAAGAGTTGGGAAATATGGAACTGGCCTCAAGGAGTAGGTTTGTATGGAATGTATAAAAATTATCAGATAACCAAGAATCCACAAGCGCTATCAGTGGTCAATACATGGTTCGATCAGCGGATGCTGGAAGGAGCCCCGCCAAAAAATGTAAATACAATGGCCCCATTGTTGGCAATGGCTTTTTTGTATGAGGATACCAGAGATTCTCGCTATTTACCCTATCTGGAACAATGGGCAGAATGGGTGATGCATGATATGCCTCGTACAGAAGAAAATGGGTTGCAGCATGCCACGTACGGACCGGAAAATCGGAATCAGTTATGGGATGATACCTTAATGATGTGTGTCTTGCCCCTTGCAAAAATCGGGATGTTGTTAAATCGACAAGATTATATCGAAGAGGCAAAACAACAGTTCATGCTCCATATCAAGTATTTAGTGGATAAGAAAACTGGGTTATGGTTCCATGGCTGGACATTTGAAGAGCGGCATAATTACGCTGAAGCCTTGTGGGCGCGTGGTAACTGTTGGATCACCATTGCTATTCCTGAAATCATTGAGATACTCGAGCTAGCACAAGGAGATGCGTTTCGTGAATTTCTGATCGGTACATTGCTTGAACAGGTCAAGGCATTACAAAAGTATCAAGATCAAAGTGGGCTTTGGCACACCCTTCTTGATGATGCGACTTCCTATGTGGAAGCTTCGGCTACTGCAGGTTTTGCTTATGGTATTTTGAAAGCTGTCCATAAACGTTATATCGATAAGTCGTTTCAAGAAGTTGCTTATCATGCTTTAGAAGGTTTAATCGATCAGATTGCAGAAGATGGTGAGGTTCAAAATGTTTCAGTCGGTACAGGAATGGGGACAGATTTGGCATTCTATAAAAATATTGGAATTACAGCGATGCCTTATGGACAGTCATTGACAGTCTTGGCTTTTACTGAACTTTTAATATCCTATTGTTGAGAAGCAAGAAAAGGAGATGAGTTGAATGATAAAAAAAGCAATTCGCATGACGCTCTTACCTGGTTGTGAGAAGGAATATGAAAAACGGCATCAAGAATTATGGCCTGAGATGAAGGAACTATTGATCGCTCATGGGGCAAAGAGTTACAGTATTTTTTTTGATAGGGACACAAATTTTCTTTTTGGTTATCTAGAGATTGAAAATGAACTAGTATGGGAGCAGGTCGCTGAGACGGCAGTCAATCAAAAATGGTGGCACTATATGGCAGACATCATGGAAACAAATCCAGATGATTCTCCCGTCACTCATAAGCTTTATCAAGTTTTTGACTTATAAATGAAAGAATCCGACAATCAGTGAGCGTGGGACAAAAGTAAAAAACACTTTTGTTCCACGCTCTAAACACGTCTAAATGGCGGGATCAGAAGCAACTCCTTATTTCTCGGAGTTAACCACTTCTGCCCAGCCCCTTTTTTCGACTAAATAGATAGAATCCGCTTTTTCAGATGGAAGTCGAAATCTCACAAAATTGGAGAATAAATTCCCGAAAATTCCGGCTTATTTCTTGAAACTGAAGACTTCTGGCACAGCTATACGAGCTTTTTGCTACTCATGAGGGGAAAATATTTTTCATTGATTAGGCTAGGACTGAAGAATAGGAATCCGAGCTTTTCAAAAATTTCTTTGGCGTTAGACCGGTAATTTTTTTAAAAGTTTGTACAAAATACTCAGGTGAATGACCAAAACCAGTTAGTGTAGCTACTTCATAAACTTTATAATTTTTTTTCAGAAGTTCTTGTGCTTTTAAAATGCGATATTCAGCTAGTTTCTGATTGAAGCGAATGCCAGTTTCTTTATAATAGGTTTTACCCAAATATTCTGGGTTTAGATAGAGTAGATGGTTGGCGATCCATTTTAAGGACAAGGCTTCACGATCATAATATTCTTCGATGATCAAGTTTACTTTTTGAGAAAGCAGCATGTTTTCATTGTTTTTTAGATCCCCACGCATTAAATCGATGCAATGAATCAGCATAGATTGCAATTCGTGCCAGTTATCCAAAAGCATGGTTTTTGGAGAATAATCATCAAAGTAAGGATCTTTTTTTAATTGATAATTTTCGAAAATCACGGAAAGCAGGTCATTGACTTGCAAGCGCAATAGTTGCACAGGATATAACTCAATGCGACAGGTGGAAAAGAAATTCTCTGTTAAGATTTGTGCTAATGTCAGTTCCCCTTTGACGATCAATGAAAGAAATTTCTCTCGGTAATCGATATAAAGATGATTTTCATAAAGGTTTTCCTGCGAAATCTGTGACTCATCAATCACTTCAAACGTTTCAAAATAGAAGGCTTTATCTAAATGTCGCTTTCCCAAATGATAGCTCGATAGAAACTTTTCGGCAGATTCCACTACGCTAGTGACAGCAATTCCTTTTCCCAAATGTGCAGATTGGACTTTTTCTTTAAAAAATGTATGAAAGGCGTTATTTCTGCTGAAGTCAATAAGATAGCCCACCTTATTTTGATGGCCAATCACTAATTCATGGTATTGAGGATAGGTTTCAATTCGTTTAGAGATCGCATGGTAGAATTTTGAATCAAATAGGTACAGACAGAAAGGGAAATCTAAAGTTGACGGCAAAGGCTCTTCTCCACAGCTATTAATGAATTGCTCGATCTGTCTTTTGAAATACAAAGAGGATTCTACTTGTTTTCGTTCAGAACGCTCAATGCTTTCTGATAATGCTTCAAACATTCGTTGAGGGAAAACCGGCTTTTCTAGGAAAAATTTCACTCCTAAAGCCATGGCTTCTTTCGCATAAGAAAAGCTGCCAAAACCTGTTAGAATAATAATTTGTATATTTTTATTGATTGCTTGCAATTTCTTGATCAACTGAAACATTTTGAACCTCACCATCTTCTGCAATCTGATCGATTAAACC
>NZ_JALAHI010000125.1 GCF_022711995.1 Enterococcus sp. | reverse complement strand
TTACTGCTTATTTATTGAAGTTCATTGGTTGTTTGACTGACGGATCAGCATTTGCAATTTGTCATAAGCGGCACCGGAAGCGATACACTCTCGTGCCAGCTCAAAACCTTCTTCCAGCGTTGCGGCTTTTCCGTTAGCATAAAAGCCTAGACCCGCATTTAAAACTACTGTTTCTAAATAAACGGAGGGCTGGTTTTTCAACACTGCTGTTGAGATGGCGGCATTACGAGCTGCGTCTCCGCCCACGATTGCCTCGATGGGCGCTGGAGCAAAACCATAGGCTTGCGGATCCAAAGAAAAATTTGTCACTTTTCCTTCATGATAAAAACCGATGGCTGTTTCGCCTGCCAAATTTGCTTCATCCATCCCCTTGAACCCATGGATCACCATTGCTCTTCGGCGGCCGAGACTGCCTAACGCATGAGCGGTGTCTACCAAACTTTCACCAGCATAGGTACCGATCAGTTGGGTGGTCAGCGGAACAGGGTTGATCAAAGGACCTAATAGATTAAAAATCGTGGGTGTTGCTAACTCTTGTCGTATTTTCATTACTGCCTTCATGCCGGGATGTAGCGAAGGGGCGAAAAGAAAAGCAATGCCCACCGTCTTTAACAAATCAGCGATTTTTTCCGGTGATGCTTGAATCGACACCCCCAAACAAGCTAAGACATCTGCACTTCCTGAACGACTAGAGATACTGCGATTGCCGTGTTTTGCCATCGGAATCCCACCGGCAGCTAAAACAAAGGCAGCCGTGGTGGAGACATTAAAACTGTTGGAATGATCGCCGCCGGTTCCGCAATTATCCATGGCTTCTAGTCCTTCATAAGGGATGACAACGGCATGATCCAGCATGATTTCTGCTAAAGCGGTCAGTTCGGCTGCTGTGATTCCGTTGATCTTCATCGCAACTAACGCCGCCCCCAACTGACTTTCTGAAAACGCACCGCTCAAAATGCCTTGGGCAAAGTGACGCATCTCCTGATAGCTTAAATGGCGGCCATTAAATAATTGCTGAGTGATTTGTAGCGGTGGCTGTAATTTTGCTGCTTGCATAAAAGGTTCCTCCTTTTTTATCTTGTACTTTATGCTCGGTTAGTAGAGACGAGTTCAAGAAAGTGTTGAATGAAAAACGCCCCACATTTGGTTCCCATTGACTCTGGGTGGAATTGCAGACCGACGATGGGCTTTTCCCGATGCTGAATCGCCATGATGACCCCTTCTGTTTCAGCCAATACCTCAAAGTCCTCAGGAAGTGTCGCTGGCGCAATGACCAAAGAGTGATAGCGCATGACGGTCATCTCTCCTGAGTAGTTTTCAAATATGCCTTTTTGGTGATAAGTAAGGTTCGATTGTTTGCCGTGCATAATAGATGGTGCTTGAACTACCGTGGCACCAAAAGCCTGTCCGATAGCTTGATGTCCTAAGCAAATACCTAAAAGCGGCTTTTTTTCTTGGTAGTTTTTGATCAAGGAAAGCATAAAACCAGCCTCTTTTGGCCGACCTGGTCCAGGAGAAAAAATAATAGCCTCTGCTTCTTCGGCAGTAGTGAAAAGATCTGGGTCATCATTTCGCAAGACAATCGTATCTGCTGGGCATTGTTGGACTAAGTTATAAGTAAAGGAATCATAATTATCAACAAGTAAAATCATTGGCGGATACCTCCAATAGGGCTTTGGCTTTCTGCAACGTTTCTTGGTATTCCGTTTCCGGAACAGAATCATAAACGATACCTGCACCTGCTTGAACATAAGCGATTGCATCTTTTAAGATCAATGTCCGAATACCGATGGCAAAATCTGCTTGATCATTCCGTGAGAAATATCCAACTGCACCAGCATAGACCCCTCTGCGAACGGGTTCCCACTGATAGATGCGGGTCATCGCACGAATCTTTGGCGCCCCGCTGACAGTTCCTGCTGGCAGTGTCGCTTTTAGAGCATCCATTGCCGTAATACCTGTTCTGCGTTTGGCAGCTACCACAGAAACGATGTGCATGACATAGCGATATTTTTCGATCACCATATATAAAGGAACATGCACTGTTCCATGCTTAGCAATCCGTCCTAAATCATTGCGTCCCAGATCGATCAGCATCTGATGTTCTGCTCGCTCTTTTTCATCCGCCAATAGTTCAGCGGCCAACGCCTCATCTTCCGCTTTGGTTTGCCCGCGTTTGCGGGTACCCGCTATGGGATTGGTGGTGATTTCTGTACCTTGAACCCGAATCAGGCTTTCAGGTGAACTCCCAATTACTTTGAATCTTTGATCAAAATCAAGATAATAGAGATAGGCGGAAGGATTTGTCACTCTCAGTTTACGGTAATAATCAAAGGGATCTTGGGTAAATGCCGCTTGCAAACGTTGAGAAGGAACGACTTGGAACATATCGCCAGCCGTAATCCGTGCTTTGGCCTCTCGAACAATCGCTTCATAGTCATGCTGTGTGACATTACTGGAAAAATGCAGCTGTTCGTTTGATAACACCCGGGTTTCATCAGGGACTGGTGTATTCAACTGCTGCTGCACTAGTTGGACCACCTGCTCCATCTCCGTTGTTGTTCGTTGACTGTAGCAGTTTTCAAGAACGATCCTTAAAGTTTCCGTCTGATGGTCCAGAACGAGAAAAGTTTCAAAAAGCCAAAAGGCCATATCAGGCACCTGCAGTTCATCTGCCGGCAAGTCTCCGATGTCTTCATAGCAAGCGGCAATATCATAACCGGCATAGCCAATGGCGCCGCTTTGCAGTGGTAAATTCGGCAACGAAGTGATTTCATCTTTTAGTACATACCGCTCCATCTCTTTTAAAGGGTCCTGACACGGGTACTTGTTGACTGTCTTTTTAAACAGGTCCTCCACTTGAAAAATCCCTTCCTTAAAAGTCAGTTTCTGGACGGGATCAAAGGTGATAATCGAATAGCGTCCGGTGTCTTCCTCTCTGGGAATACTTTCCAGTAAACATTTGTGCGCCCCTTGAATCCGTAAAAATACGGAGACAGGGGTTAGACAATCACTGTTGATTCGTTGTATTTGATACATAGACTGCTCCTTTCTTAATAAAAAAAAGCCCTCAAGCAAACGCACAAAAAGACGTCTGCTTGAGGGCGAGTGATCGCGGTACCACCTCAATTGAAGTTGCTTAATTCACCAACTCCTTCTCTATCAACCGTCTAACAACGGTCTTCCTCTATAACGGGAGTTCCCGCATTTTCCTACTGCCAGAAAAGGGTTCAAAAAATGATCGGCTAAGGCCATTTCCTCGATTTCTTGGTACCGGATTCTCATCAGTGCCGGCTTTCTGTAGCCAAGAAACGTTCAAGTACTTCTCTTAGTTTGATGTTATCTTAATTTTTTTATCGATTGCAGAACAAAAAGCAAAAAAGCCCTCACGCAAACAAACTCGTCTGCATGAGGGCGATTACTCACGGTGCCACCTCAATTGGTTCTCTAGATCGTCTATCAACGATCGCTCTCTGTAACGGGAGTTCCCGGAAAAAGCCTACTAAATTCAGCCTTTCGACACAAAAGTCCATTTCTGAAGCGTCAATCTGCTGATTCGCACCACCATCAGCTCTCTGCGAGACAAACATCCTCATACTTCTCTTTTGTTTGGTCTTAATAAGTTATTGGTAGGTATATTACAGGGCTTTTGAGGATCTGTCAACAGGAACAACGATTTTTATCTCTCTTTCACAAGTAATGAGTCTCCGTTACACAAATTAGGTATACCCAACTATCCCATGATAATATTAAAAATACTTAAAATGATCTTCTATTTTTCAATAGTGGAAATACCATTCAATTAATTCATGAAAAAGAGACCCTACTCACTATTGCAGCCGCTCTTGTTTGACTTTCTTGTCCACCACCTGACGTTTGGCAAGTTCCTGCCGAATTTCAGCCAAATCAATACCTGTTTCTACCATTAGAACCAACGTGTGATAAGTCAAATCAGCAATCTCATAAACGGTTTCTTTTCGATCATCCTTCATCGCCCCAATCACGACTTCGGTTGCTTCTTCACCAATTTTCTTTAAGATTTTCTCTCTTCCTTTTTCAAATAAGTAACTCGTGTAGCTACCATCTTGCGGCTTGTCTTTGCGACCTTTCACACGTTCATACAAAGCATCGATCGTCGGGTGTTGGTCGGAACCATAGAGCAGATCCGTAAAGCAACTTTCTGTACCAATATGACAAGCTGGCCCGTCTTTTTTTACTTTGGCAACTAATGCATCTTGATCGCAATCTGCTTTCAAGGAGACTAAATGTTGGTAATTACCGCTTGTTTCTCCTTTGCGCCACAATTCTTGGCGACTGCGAGAATAAAAGGTCATCAATCCATCCTTCAAAGTCAGTGTCAAACTTTCTTGATTCATATAAGCCAATGTCAAGACTTCCTTCGTTTCGATATCCTGCACGATCACTGGAATCAATCCTTGTTCATCAAATCGTACTTGCACCATGTTATCCACTCCTTCTATTGATCGTAAAACCCAGCTATACGATGCGTACGGGAACATCGGCTGACAGCAATTGTTTTTTCAAGTCTGGAATTTTTACCTCACCGTAGTGAAAAATCGAGGCTGCCAGCCCTGCTTCGATGTTTGGTAATTGAAATAATTCAATAAAATCGGCACTTTTTCCAGCACCACCAGACGCGACGATTGGCAATTTGGTGACTTCACTGACAGCTTTCAGCAAATCAAGATCAAACCCCCGCTTCACCCCATCGGTATCCATGCTATTGATGACCAGTTCGCCGGCACCTAATTGCTCAGCTTGGCAAATCCACGCTAATGCTTCTAGACCAGTGTCTTCTCGCCCACCTTTTGCAAACACATGCCAATTATCACCAACACGGCAAACATCAACGGATAAAACAACACACTGGCTGCCATAGCGCTTTGCGCCTTCGGCAATTAACTGTGGTCGGCGAAGCGCCCCAGAATTGATACTGACTTTGTCGGCGCCGCAGTTTAAGACCCGTTCAAAATCTGCCACTTGATTGATGCCCCCACCTACCGTCAAAGGAATAAACACTTCTGAGGCCACTCGCTGCAAAATATCTGTAAATAACCCACGTCCTTCTGCGGAAGCCATGATGTCGTAAAAAACCAATTCATCGGCGCCTTGTTCATTGTAAAAGCGTGCCAAAGTCACAGGATCGTTTACATCTTTCAATCCGGCAAAATTGACTCCTTTCACCACCCGGCCATCACGAACATCAAGGCAAGGAATTATTCGTTTTGCAATCATGCGTCTTCCTCCCCTGCAGCCAAAACATCTTCCAAGCGAAGGTTGCCATTATATAAAGATTTTCCAACAATTACGCCAGAGATGCCTAGCTGCTTTAATCCTTTGATATCTGATAAAGAAGCGACTCCGCCAGAGGCCACGATGTTACAATTCAACTGATTGAGTTTTCCGTATAAAGGCAAATTGATGCCTTCTCCCGTACCGTCACGAGAGATTTCGGTAAAGATGATGGTTTGCGTTCCCCATTCCACCAGTTGTTGACAAAAAGCAAACGCGTCCGTTGTCGTTTTCTCGAGCCAACCTTCGACAGCCACTTTTTCTTCTTTTGCATCGACACCAATAGCGATTTTGCTGCCGTATTTCTTGAGCATTGCTTTGGTGAATGTGTGGTCTTTCTGGGCAATCGTCCCAAGAATCACTCGATGAACGCCGGCCTCCAAACAGTGTTGGATTGTTTCTTCCTCACGAATCCCACCACCGACTTCGACAAAAAGGTTGGTCTGTTGAACGATTTTTTTTGCCACATCAAAGTAATGTAGTTTCCCTTCTTTAGCACCATCTAAGTCTACAAGGTGCAAATACTTGGCTCCCACTTCTTCAAATGAACGGGCAAACGCCACTGGATCATCTCCAAAGACTTCTTTTTGCTCATAATCTCCTTGGTACAAGCGGACCACTTTTTGATCTAACAAATCGATTGCTGGAAAAATGTTCATAGTGGTACCTCCGCAAATGCTTTTAAAATCTTCAAACCGACAGCCCCGCTTTTTTCTGGATGAAACTGGGTGCCGAAGACATTGTCTTTTTGCACGATGCCGGGAATCGCTAGGCCATAGTCACTGTCTGCCACGACATACTCTTGGCAATCGGTAGCAAAATAACTGTGGACATAGTAAACAAAATCCTGCTTTCCTAATGCTTTAACGAGTGGACTTTCCTTACGAACATCCAAACGATTCCAGCCAATCTGGGGTACCTTCAGATCTATTTCTGCTTCTTCAAAGGCTCTTCGCATGGAAACGATCCGCCCGGGAATCAACCCGAGACCAGAATGCAGCCCAAACTCCTCGCTGCTGTCGAACAATAACTGCATTCCTAAACAGATGCCTAATAAGGGTTTGCCTGATGCCGCCAATTCCTGGATCGGTTCAATCAGCGACAATTCTGTCAACTTTTTGCGTGCATCGCCAAAAGCACCCACGCCGGGTAGTAGAATGCGGTCGGCAGCTTTTAATTCCGCCAATGAGCGGGTGATTTGGCATTCAACACCTAAATAGTCTAACGACCGAGACAAGCTGAACAAGTTGCCAACTCCATAGTCAACGATTGCTAACATACATTGCTCCTTTCTATATCTAATCCATCTTGGTGGCAGATACTTAGTCATTATTCTGCAGCATCCATCATTTAATCGTGCCTTTTGTTGAAGGAATCTCATCCGGAGCTGCTTGGTTGATTGCCACTGCTTCGCCTAAGGCGCGACCAAAACCTTTAAAACAAGCTTCCACAATGTGGTGACTGTTCTTACCTGAGATTTGATGAAGATGGATCGTTGCACCTAGTTCCCGGGCAAAGGCAATGAAAAATTCTTCAACTAATTCGGTGTCGAACTGCTGTCCAATTTTTTCACTAGGTATCGCCAATTCTACGACTGCCATGCCTCGACCACTGATATCGATCGCCGTCATGACTAATGCTTCATCCATTGGCAACAGCATACTACCATAGCGTTTGATTCCTCGCCGTTCACCAAGGCTTTCTGAAAATGCTCGGCCAATAGCAATGGCAACATCTTCCGTTGTGTGATGAGCATCAACTTCCGTATCCCCCTCACAAATTAACGTCAAATCAAAACGGCCGTGGCGAACAAATAATTCCAGCATGTGATCTAAAAACCCTACACCGGTTTTGATCGATTGCTCACCGGTTCCCTCGATTGTTAAATGCAGTTGAATCTTGGTTTCAGTCGTATAACGGGTAACTTCTGTCTCTCTCATGGGTTCACCTCTTCTATGATTGCTGTCAGAGCTGCCATCAACCGTTCCATCTGCTCCTTTGTTCCTACCGTGATACGCAAATACTCTTTTGTACGAGGTTGATCAAACCAACGGACGAAGATGTTCTGCTCTCGTAGGGACTGGTACAAGTATTCCCCGGAAATCTTGGGATACCTTGCAAACAAAAAATTTCCTAGACTATCCGTCTGCTCAAAACCGAGTTTGGTCAAAGCCTGCTTGCTCCATTCGCGGACCTGAATCGTTGCTTGGATTTTCTCATCAACATACCCTTGTTCCTGCAACACAGCCGCGCCGACAGCTTGGGTTAAACTATTGATATTGTAGGGATTTAAACTGAATCTCAACCGATTCAGGTCTTGAATCAGTTCTTTGTTGGCAACCGCAAATCCTAAGCGTGCCCCGGCCAACTGCCGTGATTTTGAAAAAGTCCCAACCACTAAAAGATTTTGATACTGATCGATCAAAGAGACCATCGAAGAACCGCCAAAATCGATATAAGCTTCATCAACAATGACTAAGCGATCTGGATGACGCTCTAGAAAAGCACAAATATCCTTTTGTTCTTGATAAACCCCAGTCGGTGCATTGGGATTGGCAAAAATGACCGTTCCTTCGAGTGAATCGTAGTCGGTCAATGCTATCGAGAAATCTTCTTTCAACGGAACGACCGTGGCATCCACTTGATACAAAGCACTATACACTTGATAAAAGCCATAAGTCACATCAGGAAATGCCACGCCCTTTTCAGTGAAACCCTGAAAGATATACGACAAAACTTCGTCACTGCCGTTACCGAGAAAAAGTTGGTCTTGGTCAATCCCCAGATAGACAGCTAAGGGCTTTGCAACAGCTTCAGCAGAAATATCCGAGTAGCGATTCAAGTGTTGTGCGGCATGAGCTGCTGCCGTTTGTACACTTGGGGCTGGCGGGTAGGGACTTTCATTGGTGTTTAGTTTGATACAAGTTTGCTCATCAACTTGTTCCACTGGTGTATAAGGGGTCAAGCTGTGGTACTTTTGATGTAAAAACGTCATTTTTCTTCCTCTCCCCGTACTTTGATTGAACGCGCATGACCGATCAATCCTTCTGTTTCTGCAAACAATTCCACTGCTGGAGCAGCCGCCTTCATGGCTGTTTCTGGGTAATACAAATAACTACTTTTCTTAATAAAATCATCCGCCGATAAAGGCGAGTAAAAACGCGCAGTCCCTTCTGTCGGTAATGTATGATTGGGTCCGGCAAAGTAATCTCCCAAGACTTCTGGCGTGTAGTGACCTAAGAACACACTACCAGCATTTTCTACTTTTCCTAATAATGCAAAAGGCTCAGCCACTGCGAGTTCAAGGTGTTCTGGCGCAATCTGATTGGCTATAGCGATCGCTTCTTCCAACTCTTTGACAAGAATCAGTTTTCCACTGGTTTCAAGTGCCGCAGCTGCGATATCTTTGCGGGGTAGCTCCTTCAACTGCAAGTCGATTTCTGTTTGGACTTGTTCAATCAGTGCTGCTTCTGTTGTCACTAAGATAGCTTGCGCTAACGTATCATGCTCAGCTTGAGCTAAAAGATCTGCTGCCAGCCAGCGAGGGTTTGCACTGGCGTCAGCAATGATCAACACATCGCTAGGGCCGGCGATCATGTCGATATCAACGTCGCCATAAACCATTTTTTTTGCTGTGGCTACATAGATATTTCCTGGTCCAACGATTTTGTCGACTTTGGGAATCGTTTCTGTTCCATAAGCCAAAGCCGCTACGCCATGGGCACCGCCGACTTTGTAGATTTCATCCACTCCGGCAACGGATGCAGCTGCCAGTATGGCAGCAGGCACCTTTCCTTGCCTATCAGTCGGTGTAATCATGACGATTTTTTTAACTCCAACGATTTTTGCCGGTAGTACATCCATTAAAACTGTACTGGGATAGGCTGCTGTGCCACCGGGAACGTAGACACCTACTTTTGCTAGCGGCAACACACGTTGTCCCATAACCACGCCGTTTTCTTTCGTTAGGACAAATCCTTGCTGTACTTGTTTTTGATGAAATGCCAAAATATTCTCTTTCGCCTGTTTCATCACTTTAAGCAGTTCTGGTGAAACTGTCTGAACAGCAGCTTCTATCTCAGAGCGAGTAACGGTTAAGGAATCTAATCTCACATGATCAATTTCCTCAATTAGTTGGAACAATGCATGATCCCCCTGCTGCTGTACACGGTCGATGATTTTTGAGACAACAATGGAAACATCCTCGGTTTCCGACTGTTTTCTTGCCAAGTTTGTTTCTAAAGCATCTTTTTCAGTCGAAAAAATTTTCATAACTGATCCCTCACTTTCTCAATTACAGTTTGAATACGTTCTTGTTTAAAACGCCACGTGGCTTGGTTGATCACTAAGCGTGCAGAAGACGAAGCAATTTCTTGAATCACTTTTAAATTGTTTTCTTTTAGTGTCGTACCTGTTTCGACGATATCAACAATCACATCGGATAACCCTAACAGCGGTGCCAATTCAATCGATCCGTGCAACTGGATCAATTCCACCGAACGTCCTAGCCCTTGATAAAATTGTCGTGTGATCTGCGGGTATTTCGTGGATACCCGCAGCGGCCGCGAGAAATCTTCCTCAAAGTCAGTTCGAGCTGCAACAGCTAGACGGCAAGCTCCCATATGCAAATCAAGAAATTCGATGACTTCGGCCTTGCTTTCCAATAAAATGTCTTTTCCTACTACACCGATATCTGCTACTCCGTGTTCTACATAGATTGCTACATCACTGGGCTTCACTAAAAAAAAGCGCAGCTTGTTTTCTTCATCACAAAAAATCAGTTGCCGATTGTCTTTGAAGACACCTTGAGCAGCTATTCCAGCTTTGGTAAACAAGTCATATACCTCATTCCCCATGCGCCCTTTTGGTAATGCAACGTTCAAATAGTCAGTGCTTTGGTTGGTAGCGAGTACCTTTTGCCCCACATGATTAAGTTTCATTCCAAAACCAATCGCGCCTTGCTCTTTCCCCTGCTGACTCATTAAACGATCATAACGACCACCGTATAAAATCGTCTCTCTGGCCTCTTCAATAAACCCTTGAAAAAGTAGACCGCTATAATAATCGGTATCATTTAAAATGGAAAAATCCAACCGTATCCGAATAGAATCCGGCAGATGTTTTTTTTGCAACGCTTTGTAGAGGCCCCTGAGTTCTGCTAAACCGGTCAGTGCTTTTGGATAATCTGTTAGCAGCTCTTTTGCTTTTTGATACTTTGTTTCAAAATCACCTGACAAGCGCACGAGTTTAGCTAATTTTTTCGATTCTTCTGAAGACAGTCCGGCTTTAGCGGATAATGTATCTATCCCATGCGAACTCTTATCTCGCAAACAATGCAATACCTTTTGACGATCCGCTTCTGGGAACCGCTCACAGATACCATCCAAGATTCCCATATGTGACAAGTCCAACGTGCCTTTTCCTACGTGAGCTAAACTTTCCCAAGCCAATGTTAGAACTTCCAGCTGATCTTCCCATGTGATTTGATCAATGATCTCTAAGCCAATTTGATCTATTTTTTGGTATTCCCCTGCTTGGCGATCCTGTCGATAGACATCTTCCACATAATAAACTCTGCGCGCCTCTCCTGATGGGGTGTTTTTGGCAATAGACATAGTTACATCAGGTTTTAATGCCATGGTTCTACCATCGGTTCCTGTAAACGTAATGATGGAAGAATCACGCAAGAAATGATCATTTTGTTGATAATTGCGGTATTCTTCAAAATTGTTCGAATGATAAGGGGAAAAATAATGTTGCGTATACAACTTCCGTAATTTCAGTTCGACTTGTTCAGCTGGTTTCAATACATTCCACAACTCTTCCACACTTATCACTCCTATTTCATCCCACTGATGCAGATTTCAGCTGTGAACGCAACATTTTATCATCTGTTCACCATCAGTTTTTTTAACAATACTAATGGTTTTGCCATAAATAAGCAATGGTATTTTTCAAAATATTCTGGATATTCCACTTATCTTTCTAGTCTCTAACCAACTTTCCCAACAAACCATTGGTATGGCATGATGGAGTAACAATTCATTGCTTTGCCTTTTTGCACCTAAATTTTTTTGATTGCTTGCGAATACATAGAATAAAACAAGAATGCAATGAAGCAATCCGATCTTGTAATCAACTAACTTGGTTAGTGCGCATACTTAACCAGTTCTAGAG
>NZ_JALAHI010000124.1 GCF_022711995.1 Enterococcus sp. | reverse complement strand
ACTTGTAACAGTTCTTTTGGCGTGTTTTTGAATAGAAAGCTGATCAGATCAAGCTTTTTTCTTTTTTTATTTTTTATTTGGTACGTTATTTAATCTCTTTTATCAAAGTGAAATATTTCGTCATCTATTTGTCACCAAGAGCCATGTGGATCTTGTTATGATTGTTCAAGTCGTTAGGACGAAAATTTTATATGAATGAGGGAAATAGAATTGAAATCAATTAAAACAATAGTATTAACTACAGCCATGATCGCTGGTTTTACCGCAACTGGTCTTGCTACATTAAGTACAACTGCTAACGCAGATGAAATCAAACATGTAGTGACAGCCGATGACACATTATCAGGTCTTTCTTTAAAATATTTTGGCAACTTAGACCATGTGAATCAAATTGCACAAGACAATCAATTAAGCGACCCGAATGTGATCTATGATGGAACAACATTGATCATTGATACGGATAAAAAAGTTTCAGATAAGAACCAAGCCGCTGCAGAAACAGCGAAGGAAACAACGAAAGAAACGACAGATACCGACAATCAATCTACTCAAGAATCATCTGAAGCTGCAGCAAGCAGCTACTCTGGAACAACGATGACGATGGAAGCAACAGCTTACAGCTCAGATCCTGCCGACGTTTTAGGTGGGGGAACAGTAACCGCGACTGGTCAAAATTTATTGGAAAATCCGATGGCAGTTGCAGTTGACCCATCTGTGATTCCTTTAGGAACGAGACTTTACGTTGAAGGTTATGGAGAAGCTATTGCCAGCGATACCGGTGGGGCAATCCAAGGAAATATCATTGACGTTCATTTTCCAACCAATGCACAATGTGAACAATGGGGACGTCGGACCGTTCAAGTAACGATTCTTGACTAATTTCTTCCCACTTGTTTGATACAAAAATAGACGAACAGACCCATGCACGTATAAGGCTAGGGCATAAGCAAAATCAGCCAGACAAGAGGACTATTTTTCCTCAAACATTGGTTAGACTGATCTTATGCCTAGCCTTTTTTGTTTGTTTCAATAAAAAGCAAAAGAGACCTGTGAACTTTAGCAAAGACATTTTGCTTTTTTCTTGAGATAATAAAGCAAAGAGGAGGCGTTCACGTGAAGGTAGTATTGATACGGCATGGGGAAAGTGAAGCAAATTTTGAAAACTATTGGACAGGCTGGCTAGACGTAGCCTTGACAGAGAAAGGTCGGGAACAAGCTTGGCAGGCTGGCAAAAAAATCGAAGAGATGGGAATTTTATTTGATACAGCTTTTGCCTCTTGTCTGCAGCGAACCATTATCACTTGCAATACAGTTTTAGAAGCAAGTCATCAGCTTTGGGTACCTACTTATAAGACCTGGCGTTTGAATGAGCGTCACTACGGCCAGTTAGTAGGGGTCAATAAAGATGAAATGGTTATCCGTTACGGAAAAGAGCAGGTGCAAAAGTGGCGGCGAGGATACAATGAACTCCCATTGTATGTTGACGAGAATCATTTCGATCGTCGATATGACGCGTTAGATCCGAACTTGATTCCTAAAGGAGAAAATCTCGCAATGGTCGTCGAACGAATCCGGCCTTTTTGGTCCGATGCGGTTGTCCCTTTGATTCGCTCAGGAAAGAATGTCTTGATCACAGGTCATGGCAATAGTTTACGGGCGTTAGTGAAATACTTGGAAAATATTCCTGAAGAGGAAGTTGATCAAATCGCTATTCCCAATGCGGAACCAATCATTTATACTTTTGATTCACAAGCTGTTTTACAAGATCGCCTAGGATAAAGACGAACATTACTACTAAAAAACCGCCCTTTCGTATGAAGTTTCATCGAAAGTGCGGTTTTCTTATGCTATAATAAGAAAAATTTTATGAAAGGCGGGTTCTTATGAAAGCAGTATTGACCGTTATTGGAAAAGACAAGGTAGGGATCATCGCAGGTGTCAGCCAAATTTTGGCAGAGATGGACATCAATATCCTTGATGTATCACAAACGATTATGGAAGAATATTTTACGATGATGATGCTTTTATCGATGGAAGCAGATGCCGATTTTGAAGGGATTCGTGAGCAACTGCACACGACAGGTAAAACACTAGGTGTTAAAATCAGTATCCAAAACCAAGAAATTTTTGATACCATGCATAAATTATAGGAGGCTTCTATGGAAACCAATCAAATACTAGAAACCATTCGCATGGTTGAAGAAGAGAATTTGGATATCCGCACGATCACGATGGGGATTTCCCTTCTTGATTGCATTGATGCTGATATCGACCAAATGTGCGAAAAAATCTATCATAAAATTACTACGAAAGCCAAGAACTTGGTACAAGTTGGTGAGCAAATCGAAAGTGAATATGGCATTCCAATCATTAACAAGCGAATCTCTGTCACACCTATCGCCATCGTTGTAGCAGCATGCCAACCGACACCGCAAGATTGTGTCAAGGTAGCCAAGACACTTGATCGCGCGGCAGAAACCGTCGGTGTCAACTTTATCGGTGGCTACAGTGCATTAGTTGAAAAAGGGTATCAAGGCGGCGATTTGGCGTTGATCCAATCGATTCCCGAAGCACTGGCAGCTACAAATTTTGTTTGCTCTTCGGTCAATATTGGTTCGACAAAAGCTGGAATCAATATGGATGCGGTCCGATTAATGGGTGAGACAGTCAAGCAAACAGCTGAAGCCTCCGATATGGGCTGTGCCAAACTTGTCGTCTTTGCCAACGCAGTGGAAGACAACCCATTTATGGCCGGGGCCTTTCATGGTGTTGGAGAAGCGGATGTAGAAATCAATGTAGGTGTCAGCGGTCCTGGTGTCGTTAAGCGGGCACTAGAAAAAGTCAAAGGGGAATCCTTTGACGTAGTTGCAGAAACGGTCAAAAAAACAGCTTTCAAAATAACTCGTATGGGACAATTGGTAGGTCGCGTAGCTTCAGAACGATTAGGAGTTCCATTTGGGATCGTGGATCTTTCTTTAGCGCCTACGCCGGCGGTAGGGGATAGTGTGGCACTTATCTTGGAAGAAATGGGTCTGGAATCCGTTGGAACTCACGGGACAACGGCTGCCTTGGCATTGTTGAACGATGCAGTCAAAAAAGGCGGCGTCATGGCCTGCAATCATGTTGGTGGGTTGTCCGGAGCTTTTATTCCGGTTTCAGAAGATGCCGGCATGATCCAAGCAGTTGAAAGTGGTTTATTGAATCTTGAAAAACTGGAAGCAATGACGGCGATTTGTTCTGTTGGGTTAGATATGATCGCGATTCCGGGGGATACCACGGCAGAAACGATTGCGGCAATGATTGCTGATGAAGCAGCGATCGGCGTCATTAACCATAAAACAACGGCAGTACGGATCATTCCTGCCAAAGAAAAACAAGTTGGGGATCGGATTGAGTTCGGCGGTCTTTTAGGAACGGCACCTGTGATGAAAGTTAATCCAGCTAAATCGGCTGACTTTATTCAACGAGGTGGGCGCATCCCTGCACCGATTCATTCTTTTAAAAATTAATTTTTGGGGAACTGTGACATACAGCAAAGCCAGACAAACCGATCAGAACCGGACAAAAGGACCAGCTCTTTTTACGAAGCGAATCCTTTCAACAATCTTCGGATCATTTGTTTGGGGAAGCAGGTATGGCACAGTTTTTTGTTGCTCTAAGACTTTAGACCTATGTTGCCGGAGTGAAAATAATATACAATTAAATTAATTTTATACAAAAGGAGGGAATCCGAATGAAAAAACGTGTGGTGGGTTTACTGGTACTAGCAACTGTGATTTTTTTATTTCTACCGCAAAAAGTATTTGGTCAAAGCTTTGTGAAAGATGACGCAGGTGTTCTTTCGGCAGAAACCGTCGCAAAAATCAACCAATTGAATCAAGAAAAATTTCACGCATTGCCTGGAAGTCCAGAATATGCTGTTGTCACGCTGAAAAGCTTAGAGGGTGAATCGATCGAGACAGTGACTGACCAGTTGTTTGAGGAATACGGCTTTGGTAACCCAGATTACAACAATGGCTTGGTCTTTGTGTTTGCTATCGAGGATCGAGAATTTCGTTTAGGCTATGGAGATGGGTTGAGCTATCTTTTTTCTGAATTATCAGAAGAGGATATGGTCGATGATGACACAAAAGATCTTTTGCGAGAGGAAGACTATGATCAAGCTGTTTTGAATGCTTCGGATCGCGTCTATCAAGAAATGAAAACAGCAGATGAAACGATTGGCCTGAATAAAATTTACACGGAAGGACAACAATTGCTTGCGGAAAAAGAAGCAAGAGAAGTCGAAAAATCAAGGGAAGCTGGACTACTTTTTTTGAAAATTGCCAGTTCAATAATTCTGTTGGTGGTCGTAGCTATCAGCGGGACCATCGGTTGGCGCAAATACCAAACGAAGAAGCAATTTCGCGCCGTCAATGTGATTCCTCCTTATATCCATTCGGATCCAGCTTTTGATGAACAAGCCTTTTACAAATGGGCAAGCAAGAGAAAAAATTACCAGACTTTTAATCACTATACTGTTTCTATCGACTGTTTGAAAGCATTAAAAATGTATCTGCTCAACCAAGTCATTCCGAACCAATTAGCTGAATTTGAGAGAATCAGCTCCGATCCGGCTCGCAAGCAAATGATTCAGCAAGCATTAAGAAATCCACAGTTGGCAGACCAATATGTACAGGATTTTATGAAAGGGCATAAAAACTTGAAGACCTTTGGCAAAGAGTTAACAGAAGGACATGAAACGTTGCGTACTTACGAGGCGCAGTTGCAACGACAGCTCAAGGAACAACTAGCTGATTATGATTTATCCAAAGATATTTTAGCGGAAAATGCCCATTTGATTTCCAAGTATAAACAAAAAATCCAGCAGTTGGCCCAAGAAGAAATTCAGCGTCGGAGTCGCAACAACCATTATTTGGCTGTCTTACTTACAAAGGAAAAAACGTATCCTGAGATGGTGCAGACGAGTTCACAGGAAATAATCAACTTGATTGAGGCCGTTAAAACGGATGCATTGTTTTTTGTCGATTTGCAAGAGGTATACAAAAACCATCCGGATCTGAAAAAACAAGTAGGTGATTTTTCCCGTGATGATCGAGTGGAAGTGATGACCAATGCCCGACGTGAATACGATCCGACTACGATGGATCAGTCGCTGGTCTATCTTTTACTGATCCATCAAGTGACACGGCAAGAACAAGTCATTGCGGATAGTCAGAGCTCAGATAGTAACTTTGGCGGTTTCGGCGGTGGTTCCAGCAGTGGTGGAGGGATTTCCGGCAGCTGGTGATTTTGTGCTTGGCTAAGTATGTAGCCAAGCAAGAGAATAAACTATGAGAACTAACAAAAAGACTGTGATCATGAGGTAAATAAACCCAACAAAATGATCCTGGTGAGAGATATTCAGTAGTGTTTTGGTGATTAGTAGTGTTTTGGTGAGCTGTGAAGCACTACTGGTAATTCCCGAAGGCCAAAAAGAAGGTATAGGTCTGCGGACTGTTGCCCTCGGGAAATAAATTTTGTTGAACGCCCTCTGTTCCAGTCTTATTTTTGCTGTCTATCCCCTACAGACAAAGTGGAATTTTTATGATAAACTTTGTAAAGTTGCTGAAAACAATATTTTTTTCATGAAAATGATTCAGCTTATTTTTAGAAAATGAGGGTTGTAGATGTATCATTCGTATATTTGGGACTTTGACGGCACATTGTTTGATAGTTACCCAATCATGTTAGAGGCATTTCTTAAAACGCTTAAAGAGGCTGGTTTCGATCCAGATCCTAAAGAAATTTATCGAATCTTAAAGGCTTCTTCATCCAAACAAGTAGCAGAAAAATATCAATTGGATTTCATTGATTTTAGTGCGCGTTTCAAAGCTTATGAAGCAATGGATGAACGATTGCCTATTTCATTTCCGGGAACGAAAGAAGCGCTGCAAGCATTAGTGGACAATGGGGGCAAGAATTACATCCTAACCCATCGTGATGTCGTTTCGACGAAAGAACTTTTAATGAGGGAAGATTTAGCTCATCTAGTCATAGAAATTGTGGGACCTGAGAATAATTTTCCTCGCAAACCAGACCCAACTTCTTTGAATTATTTAGTGGATAAATACCAATTGAACAAAGCACAAACAGTTATGATTGGGGACCGTGCCATGGATGTTCTCGCTGGAAAAGGTGCAGGCGTCCAAACGATTTTTTATGATATTGAAGGCTTATTGACAGATTTAGAGGCCGATCACGTTGTTCACTCTATGAAAGAAATCAAACATATTATCGAGTCTTGAGCAATCAAGGCTTTTTTGCGTAATTCTTTATGAGGTGATTTTTGATGGATAAATGGTTGGAAGTGGGGAAAAAATATCAATCACTTCTGGTGTCCGCGTTAGTAATCTGCGGTATTCTGGCGGCTTTATTTTTTACCCCCCAGAATCCAGAATGGGCGGAAACAGAAACAACCCACCCGATTTTAGAATCCGAAAGGAAGAGCGAAGAAGTCCTTGAGCAGATTATTGTCGATATCAAAGGGGAGATTCGAAATCCGGGAATCTATACCTTATCTAGGGGAGCGCGATTGTATGAGCTGATCCAACTGGCAGGTGGTGTTACCGAAGATGGAAATGAAACAATCATGAACTTTGCTCAAGAATTGTCCGATCAGCAATTAGTGATCGTGCCCCACAAAGATGATCCAGTGAGTGTATTCGCAGAGGACGTGGTCGGCGAGACAAACCAGAATGCCCAGATTGATTTGAATACAGCAGAGGCTAGCCAGCTTCAAGAGCTGCCAGGGATCGGTGCAAAGAAGGCAGAAGCTATTATTGCCCATCGGGAGGAGCATGGTTTTTTTAAAACAATTGAGGAAGTAAAACAAGTTTCGGGAATCGGAGATAAAACCTATGAAGCATTGGCAGATTTGATTACTGTCCGATAAACCTAGCGATACTTGCAACGAGTGAGGGGCAGGAAAGATGTGGGAGATGCTGTGTACAACATCTAACTAATTCCAGCGATGAGGGGGGAATAACGGCAGTCGATCATTCCAGAAAGTCTAGTTCTTATGATAGCTGAAAGTGAGACCGTCTTAAGTTGTGTGCCAGATTAAAGAGACAGTGGTTGCTGGCTCTTAGCAATTACAGGTATGAATCACCCGTCAATTAAAATCAGCAGAGCTAGCTGGAAGCAAAAACAAAATAGACCAGTTTTCGTTTTTTGCTCAAGTTGATGATTTCAGTAAGGAGGAAGATACGAGAGAGAACTATACCGATTTCATGATAAAATATTCATTTTTCCCTAAAGAAAATTAGAACTAGTTTTGAAAACCATTTTCTTTGCCTAAGCTTTTCCTCAAAATTACGATTAATCTATTCCTTCCAATTTTCTGATGGTCTATAATAACGAACGTAATAAATAAAATAAGGAGCGAGCTTATGCTGGAACGGTATATAGAGAAATGCGTGATACGCCAAGTCTATCTTTGTGAGCAATTGTACGAGAAAAATAGTGTGTCTATTGACCATGTAGCTGAACAGCTAGATGTCTGTCCTGCGACGATCATCAATGACATTGAGAAAATTCTACTTTTGCTAAACAAAGGGATTATTTCCGCTACCCATGAGAAACATTCCTATCAGGTCGTTTTTGCTGCCGGATATTCCTTATCCGAACTGACACAGATCATCTATCAAGGATCTTACTTTTTGCAGGTCCTCTATCAATTTTTGAGAGGGGAAAGCAGCTGGCAAAAGATAGCCGAAGAAGCATTTATTTCAGTCAGTAAGGTTTATACCATTCGAACGGATCTCTGGGGATTCTTTGAAGAAATGGATTACTTAGATGAGGAACAAAACGAGGTGATCATTCCCGAAAAAGATTTCCGTTATCTTCTACTGGCTGTGATGCATTACTTAGGCAAATCCGCTGAAAAAAATCAGCCTTGTATTGAACAAGCTTGTGAAGAACTGATCCAGTATGTGGAACAACGCTTTTTCTTACGTTCCTATCCTGAAGATGAACGGCGAATGATCCAACTAGGTATTCGAATTGGCTTAGCGAGGGGCCGGAAAGCACCGATTCATTTTCTAGCAAAAGAAAAGGAAAGGGCGCAACGGACACCACTTTTTCAATTGTTGCACCAAGGGCTCACGGCGCTTGACGTTTCTTTGTGTTGTAGTGAGGATGAACAGTTCTACATCTATTCCTTATTTAATTCACGCAAGTATCAGTGCAACAACTTAGAGCTTTTGCATAGAGACTTTGAAGTCGTATACCATAATCACATTCATCGCTGCCCGGAAATGTTGGAGCTTAGTCGCTTATTGAAATCTCGTCTAAACATTTCCGATAGTAATCATTTACTATTTGAGCAAGCATTACTACCGTTTTTGCGTTCTGCTTGGGCAGATATGCAAATATTTCAAACGGAGCGTTTGTTCTTTCTCTATCCTAGTCAGAGAGAGCAATTCGACCAAGTAAGGGAGATACTTATGGGATGGGCCCAACAAAATCAGCAAAGTATCCGCTGGAATGACAATTTGGTTCGCAAACTGACAGTCTTATTAAGTTTACTCCCTGATGCTGAAAAAAGTGAGCATTTGGAAGTGTATATCGTTGCTCCTTCAGATTTCAAATATCTTTATTATCGTCAACAGCTCGAAGAACGGTTAGATGAACACTTTACATTGAGTAATATGATTTATCACCAATTAAATGAAGTAGTTGATGATGTCTTTTTTTGTACGAAGCGAATGATTGTCTGTGATGCTTCTCTCTACCAAGAAGGACTTCAGACGGAAAATACCAAAATTTATCCGGTGACCTTCAGCACTCTTGCTTCCGTGATTTTAGCGATCAATCAGTCATTGTATCAACAGGCGGAAGAACCTTTTCCAACAAGAAATGAGCATTAAAAAGTTCTGAAACTGACAAATAAAAAAAGAGAGCAGTCAGCAGATATGACTCGCTCTCTTATCATGGATCAAAGGATGATCGAAAGATAATTCATTGCTGGGGACAGCTCAAGAATAGGAAGCCTGATTAAATCTTTCGTCGTTGTTTTTGGGAAAGTTTAAACCAACGTGTGGATCCTTTTAATGGGTAAAGCCGTATGTTTTTATCTCTTGTTTTTTATGGTAGACAAGATGGGCTTGATCGAGGTCTTCAAGGGCTTCTTTCATATCTTGGATATAATCGTGAGCCATGTTCATGCCAAAGTCAGCACGAATCACTAGACGTTGGATAATTTGATCATCCAAATTGACTGGCAATGGGTAAGCTGGTACTTGCCAACCTTTCATCAGTAACCGATCCGCTAAGTCATACAATGTCCATTCTCTGTTTGGATCATCTTTCAACTGATAGCAGACGATAGGCAACTGTGAACCATCATTGATCATTTTGAAAAGACCGGATTTTTCGATTTCTTTTGCCAAATACAAAGCGACTTTATGGGTCTTGTCATGAATCGCTTTGTATCCATCAAAACCATAGCGCACAAAATTATAGTATTGACCAATCAATTGCGCAGCGCTATGAGAGAAGTTGATGGCCATCGTTGGCAATTCGCCACCCAAATAGCTGACTTTGAATACAAGTTCTTGAGGTAAGAAGGATTGATCGCGCCAAAGTACCCAGCCCACACCAGGATACACCAATCCGTATTTATGACCAGAAGTGTTGATGGAAATCACATTCGGTAATTGAAAATCCCAAACAAGATCGGGTTCTGTAAACGGCGTATACAAACCGCCAGAAGCAGCATCCACATGGATATAGACTTTGTAATCCGTGGTTTGATTGTATTGTTCAACTAGATCATTCAACCCTTTGATGTCATCGTAGCGACCAGTGTAGGTGATTCCTAAGATTCCCACGATGCCGATTGTATATTCATCCACATAGTCCATGACTTTATCAAGATTGATCGATAGGTGGTTTTCATCCATGGGAACTTCTCGCATTTCGATATCCCAGTAGACACAGAATTTTTCCCAACAAACTTGATAACCACTGGAGATGACTAGATTTGGCTTATGCGCATTTAGATCGAGTCCAAGTTTTTCTGCCCGATTGCGCCAAGCAAATTTCATGGCCATCCCCCCAAGCATGCAGGCTTCTGATGAGCCGATGGTAGAAGTTCCCATGAATTTTTCTTCTTTGCTGGCATGCCATAGATCCGCGATGATATTCACACAACGATTTTCAATTTCAGCGGTTCGCGGATATTCGGATTTGTCGATGGCGTTTTTTTCCAACGTTTGTGTCATAAGTTTGACTGCTTCTGGTTCCATGTAAGTCTGACAGAACGTTGCTAGATTCAAGCGGGCATTTCCTTCATCCAATAGCTGATCTTGTACCAGTTGATAAGCCATTCGCGGTTCAACAGATTGTGGATTGAGTTTGTATTTCGGTAAATCTTCTCCTTCACAGGCAGCCCCAAAAATTGGTTCTAAATAGTCTGCTTCTTCACGGTTTTCTTTTCCATATAACATAGTAATTCCTCCTAATAAGTAATCGTTTAATGTTTGATTGTATACTTCTCATTTTGAACGATATGGTGTTCTCCTCGAGCACTCGGATACGTTGCAGGGTTCACATCTCCTGTTTTCATATGAACCGGTTCGTCGATCTGAGCTTCTTTTCCTCGTTTGTCATGAAGTTCATAGAGAATGAATGGTAATAACAATGTAACGATAAAACTAATCAATAAGATAACTTGGTAGGTTCTGTCTTCACTGGCAGGAATCGAAGATGGTGGGAAAAATGATACGAATAATGCGAGTAGAGACATGATCAATCCCAATCCTGCAATAATGGTTTTGCCGACTGTTTTTCCTGGAACATTATAGGTTCGAGGGAGGTCTTTTTTCTTAAAGAGCAAAACAAAATAGCCTAAGAAAAACAGCAAATAGCCGATTAAATAAATAACTACTGTCAATGAAATAGCTACCAAGAAAGATAAATTGTTGCCGCCACCGCCAAATGTCAGAACAGCACCCCAGATTGAAACAATGATTCCTTGAATCATGATCAGAGGAACAGGGACACCTTGTTTGTTATGTTTTCTTAAAAAGGTTGGCAGCAGTCCGCGCTGTGCTGCAGCGAACATTCCCCGAGAAGGGCCGACGACCCACGAGCTGACTTCACCCATGACACCAAATGCGATCATCAATGCGATCAATTTCACCAACCAGCCCAGATGGCGATTAAAGTGGAGCAGTAAGGACTCAAAAGTTTGAATGACTCCGGCACTAAGAGATAATTCTTTTTGCGGAATCACCGCTGCTACCGAAAAGCCTCCAATCGCATCGAGTGCAATGGCAAGAATAACTAGCAGAATCATCGCCAATGGGTAATTTTTTTGTGGGTTTTGCAATTCGTTAATGTGTGAAGCTGAAGCTTCCACACCCATATAAGCCAAAATAAATGAGACAAATACCACGAGAGTCGAAACTTTTGAGAAGTCGGGGATAAACGCTTTTTCACTAATGGTTATTTGAATCGGATTCCCACCGATAAAGTAAGCGGCGGCAAGAACGAATAAGAGGATAGAAGGGATAACGATCCCAATAATAAATCCTGCTTTTGCGATTTTTGCCGTTCTTTTGGTTCCCCCTAGCTGTGAAAATGTGAGGAGCCAGAAAATAATCAGCAAACCGATGTACTTCATCAATGGATCAGTATTGAGAGCGGGGAAGTTCAATACATAAGAAAGTGCTCCTAGAATAAAGTATATCATTGTAACAAAGCCAACGGTGATCTGAAACCATTGAAAGAAGATGGCAGCAAAGCCAAACCGTTCTCCTAAAGTTTCACTGACCCAGCTAAATATCCCGCCGTTTTGCCACCCTTTTACTGTCGACATTTCCGCTGCACAAAGTGCAACTGGCAAAAACCATAAGATGCCACCTAATAATAAGAAGAAAACCAAATGGAGTTGTGATGTGGCAAAAGTCGGATATTCATAGACGGTTAGCACCATTGAAGCTGTTAGGGCAAAAAAGCCAAATAAAGACAATTTTTTCTCATTCATCAAATCGCTTCTTTCTAAGTCTAATATCTTTTTTGGAGCAGCTTGCTGGGAGGCGAAAGCTGATTTGTTCTGCGATTGCTCATTGTTTGTCCACCTCTTTTCTTACAAAACGAAGTATATAACTTTCGCGGCAGGGAAATTTCCAATCTTTTTCTGAAAATGGATGTAAAAAATAAAAAAAGCTGGAAAGAGGTATAAAAAAGCTAATTGGTTTAATTCAAGAAAAAAAATAGCTAAAAGGCGTATTTTTCTTACGAGCACCTGAAAGATTGTTATACGTTGGGTGTTGATTTCAAAAAAATGTTCAAACTTCGCAAGTTGTACTTGTAGTGAAGCCACCAAAAAGCAGGGAATAAGCCGCAAGAAGAAGGATGAAAGAAGAAGGATGGGGGGATTACTGCCACCCCATTTGAAAGTGGATGTCTTGTATCGGCAGGCCTTGTCGCTAATGGTTTTACAATGACATTCTCAAACATAAGGAAAGGTTGAAATGAATCAGTAAGGGCCTAAATTAAACCCCTGTAGAAAATTTTTGGTGATACAAGATACAGGAGATAGTTAGAGACAAACATGGTGTAAGGTGATAGCAGACTAGCAGACAGATTATCCACCCAGCAGGTAGGACAATCATTTTGGGAAAACAATTTCATTGACGGTAGCAGTATTAAATCAAGCATAAGTGAATGGATTAGAGGATCCTAAAATTCCTGATAGCCCTCTAGATTAATCGTTAAGGGTATAGTATATTAGAAAAAATCGTGTAATCGATCAATAGAACAGGAGGTACGCAGATGACAAGCGATGAAAGGAAAAACAATCAGCCACAAGATATTCTAAACCAACCAACAAAAGGCAATAAACGAATCCCCTGGGATCAGTATTTCATGGCTCAAGCTGTTTTGCTCTCTCTCAGAAGCACATGCTCTCGATTAGAAGTCGGTGCGACATTAGTCAAGGATCGGCGCATTATTGCCGGCGGCTATAACGGATCAGTCAGTGGAGATGTCCATTGTATTGATGAAGGCTGTTATGTGGTTGATGGGCATTGTATCCGCACGATCCATGCGGAAATGAATGCATTGTTGCAATGCGCCAAGCTAGGGGTCTCCACGGACAATGCGGAGATTTATGTAACACATTTTCCTTGTCTGCCTTGTACAAAAGCCATTCTGCAGGCTGGCGTTAAGAAAATTCATTATTTGAATGACTATCGCAATAACCAATACGCGCTAGATTTGATTCAACAAGTAGGTGCTACCGTCCACCAAGTTGATCTTGATCCGGCGTATTTTGAAAAATTATCTTTTGGTGCCTTAAATGGGGCTAAAGAGACAAACATGCATTGATCATTTACTTTTTCCCGGAGTGATCATTGGCTGCTGGGTAACAGGTTTCTATTTGAAATCTGTTCTTTTTTTTATATTGGCTGCTTATTTCATTTTTGTCCTCCTGTTAAAAAAACACTTCGTAATAGTGCTGCTTTGTTTTGTAGGTAGTTTCTTGTTAGGATTGCGTATGGTCACTTTCCAAAATCATTCGCTGGAAGAAGGTCCGTTAACTACTGAGCTGCTCGTTTATTCGGATACTATCAAAATCAACGGTGACTTAGTGACTTTTGAAGGAAAGTTGCCAGCTGGCAAGGTGATGGGCCGTTATCAAGTGGCTTCTTTTGCCGAAAAAGAACAGTGGATGATTCGTCAACACTGGCAGAAATATTTGCGGATACAAGGAGAGTTTAAGGAAGCTGAAACAAGTCGCAACAAGCATGCCTTTGATTATTCCTTTTATTTATCGGGCAGGAACATTCTGGGAACAGTAACGATTAAGGAGATTGTCGCCAGCAAACCAGATACTGGAATTTTTTCAGTTCGCAAGTGGCGTGCAGCCGCTGTGACTCATGTGCAGCAGTTTTTTCCACAACGATTAGCCACTTACATCAATGCATTGCTGTTTGGCTATAAAGACCAAGAATTTCAAGAGATTCGTCAACTATTCAGTAGCAGCGGATTGCTGCACTTTTTCACAGTATCTGGTATGCATATCACGTTCTTTTTTACTTGGGTAGAAAAAGGACTGAGACGAGGGAAGTTTACCAAAGAAGGGATGAGGATCCCGGTTCTGGTGCTGATATTGACGGCCGCAGTGTTTTTTGGCGGCACGATTAGTGTGATTCGAGGGGTTCTATCCTACGGCACTTCCTTTTTTCTCAGTGGGACTTCTTGGCGTCTTTCTGCTTGTGATCGTTATGGGATCGTTCTTTTTTTGACTCTGCTGATCGATCCCAAAGTTTTTATGCAAACCGCTGGTCAATTGAGTTTTTTGATGACTTTTTTATTACTTATGCAAAAAACACTGAATCATTCAGTGAAGCATGCGCTATTTTTGCCAATTCTCGCCGCGCCATTCATGATGTATGCTTTTTATGAATTTCCTTTGGTAGGTGGACTTTTGACATTGCTTGTGCTCCCATTATTCAAAGGTCTCTTATTACCTCTTTTTTCCGTATTCTTCACGATCAGTCTTTTTCTGCCGGAAATGCCCAAACTTGGTCAAGGGATTGAACAGGTGATAAGTATCGGAGAATCGGTGATTGCTTCTTTAGGAAACATTGCTCTCATTACCGGAAGTATTCCCATGGGACTAGCTATTGGTTGTATGCTTGCAGGTTTATTCTTTTATCAGCGTCGTCAATGGATCATTTGTTTACTGTTCAGCTTGCTTTTTCCCCTGCTGTCGCAGCGTCTTTTTGTACCATCCGCAGTTACGTTTGTCGATGTTGGACAAGGAGACAGTATCGTCTTGCAAACGGCTTTTAATCAAGAGGTTTATGTGATCGACACCGGCGGCAGTCTATCTTTTCCAAGGGAAAGATGGCAGCAACGCTCATATCAAGCAAATGCGCACTATTCTTTGATTCCTTTTTTGCAAGGAGAGGGGATCAAGCAAATCGATGGGCTTTTTTTGACCCATGGAGACACTGATCATATGGGAAATGCACGGGCATTAATGACAGCGATTCCTGTAAAAAAAGTCTATCTAGTCCCTGGAAGTGAAGATCATCCGCAGATTGCCGCGTTGATCAAGCAGCTTCCTAAAGGAACGACTGTTCATTGGACAAAAGTGGGGGAAACCATCGGTAAGGACCTTTCCATTACTGTACTGGCACCTGAATCTGGTGCTGGAGAAAATGAAGATTCGCTAGTTTTAAAGGCTGAAGTTGAAAAGAATGTCTTTTTACTGACCGGGGATCTAGATCAGACAGGGGAAGAAAAGCTGATTCAAGAATATCCTCAGCTTCAGACAGATGTATTGAAATTAGGACATCATGGTAGCCGTACTGCCACGTCTCCTCGTTTTGTCGAGTCGACTTCCCCTAAGATAGGGATCATCTCTTGCGGCAAAGACAATCGCTATGGGCATCCCCATGCCGAAGTTTTGGAAGCGATGGAAGGAAGAAGGATTTTGAGGACGGATCAACAGGGAATGATCCGCTTCAGCTGGTCCAATTGGCGCTCTGTTAAACGGCTGGAAACGTGGCTAGACTATCCGCTAGAATGATGATAGGATGGATAAGAAAGCGGGGGAATCTATGGAACTGCAAAAAGCGTTGCAGGAGATTCGATCGAAATCTCTGCAACCAGTTTATTTAGTCACAGGCACAGAAAAATTTTTACAAGAACAAGTCCGCCAAGCATTTTTAACGCGTTTTGATGTTTCAAAAGACGACTTGAATTTTGCTTCTTTTGATATGGAGAGAGAACCGTTGGATCTGGTGATCCAAGAGGCCCAGTCGCTGCCGTTTTTCGGCGATCAGCGGTTGATCTTTGTGGAGCGGCCATTTTTTCTAACGGCAGAAAAAAAAGCCAATGTTCCAGAACATGACATTGACGATTTTTTGCTTTATTTAAAAAATCCGATGGATACGGCTGTTTTGGTGATTTTTGCGGAATATGACAAGCTGGATGAGCGCAAGAAAATTACGAAGCAGTTGAAAAAAGCCGGGGTCATCATCGATGTGGCACCGATGAAAGAAGCCGATGTTCGCCGTTACCTACAGCAAACCTTGACCAATGATGGCATTGAAATGACGAGAGAGGCCTTTGAATTGTTCTTGCGTTTAACGGACCTTCATTTGTCAAAAGCCATGCAGGAGCTTCAAAAGTTGCGGCTATACGCCGGCAAAGAAGCGAAGGTCACCAAAGAAATCGTTCAGCAATTGATCCCCAAGACATTGGAACACAATGTTTTCGAGTTGACCAATGATGTGTTGCAAGGGAAAGTCGCCGATGCGTGGCAGCTATATGATGATTTGCTGCTGCAAGGAGAAGAAACCATCAAAATCAATGCAATCTTGATTGGACAAGTACGTTTGCTTTTACAGGCTGCAATATTGATGAAGGTTGGCTATCAACAATCGAATATCGCTGAAACGTTGAAAATCCATCCTTATCGGGTCAAGTTAGCGATGCAACAGGCAAGAAAATTCAATGAAAAGCAATTAGCAGAGTTGTACCATGAACTGATCGAAAACGATTATTTAGTCAAAAGCGGGCAGATCGATAAAGAATTTCTATTTCAGCTGTTTGTGTTGAAACACGGCAAAATAAGAGTATAAAAGAAAGACGAAGCAATCAACTGATTGCTTCGTCTTTAATTTGCTTATTTAGCAATTTTTTTACTTAAACGAGATTTGTCACGACTAGCTTTGTTCTTGTGGATCAATCCTTTAGTCTCAGCCATATCGATTGCTTTAACAGCATCTTTATATAACGCATCTACGTTATCAGCACCAGCTTCAACAGCTTGATCAAATTTTTTGATTGCTGTACGCATTGTGCTTACTTGAGATGAATTCTTAGCATTAGCCGCTTCGCTTGTGCGAGCACGTTTGATTGCAGATTCAATGTTTGGCATATATTTCACCTCCAAAAATAAGTTCTTATACGTTTGAAACGTATAAATCAACACTAGTCATTATACCTAATGCCGGTTTCATTTGCAATAAAAGTTGTAAAGAAATTTTACTTAACACGAAAAAATATGTTTTTGCCAGATTTTTTTTCTTGTTCTGTATCATTATTTTAATCCTTTACATATTTTTTAATGAATACTTACAAAAAGTTTACACTTTGTTCTCTTTCTATGCTATGATTACTTCGGAATTTTTAAATGAGGTGTATAAATGTGAATATGGCTTTAGTAATAACAGTCGTTCTATCATTAGGCGTTATTTTTGTCAATGGTTGGACGGATGCTCCAAATGCAATTGCCACGGCAGTCTCTACTAGGGTCCTACGGCCAAATGTCGCTATCGGCATGGCGGTTGTGATGAATTTCCTTGGGGTTCTAGTAATGACGTATTTCAATGCGCAAGTTGCTGAAACAATCAGTAACATTGTTAGTTTTGATACAGCGGGTGGGTTTCACGTTGCACAAATCGCTTTAGCTGCCGCACTTTTTTCAATCGTTGTCTGGACGGTTGCGGCATGGTACTTTGGTATCCCTACCAGTGAATCCCATGCATTGATTGCCGGACTGACAGGAGCGGCAATGGCTCTTGGCGGATTGCATGCAGTCAATGGTCAAGAGTGGGTCAAAGTGCTGATTGGTCTTGTAGTCTCAACGCTGATGGGTTTCATTGGCGGTTTTATCATCACCAAATTGATCGTTTGGCTTTTCCGGGGAACGTCTCGACGTAAAGCAAACAAAGTATTTACGATTGGACAAGCAGTCGCTGCTGGCGCCAATGCTTTTTTACACGGCGCTCAAGATGGTCAAAAATTTATGGGGGTCTTTATGTTAGGCCTTTACTACAATAATATTGTGGAAAAAAGCGGTGATGGGTTTGCCATTCCTCTATGGGTAATGGCGTTGTGTTCTTTGACGATGGGCATCGGCACCTCTGTCGGTGGGATGAAAATCATTAAATCTGTCGGCATGGATATGGTCAAACTGGACAAATACCAAGGGTTTTCTGCGGATTTGACTGCTGCAATCTGCTTGTTCCTATCCTCCGTGTTCGGGATCCCAGTTTCGACAACGCATACAAAAACAACGGCCATCATGGGTGTTGGGGCGTCCCGGCGCTTCTCCAGCGTGGATTGGCGCATCGTGAAAGAAATGATTTACGCTTGGATCCTAACTTTCCCTGGCTGTGGCTTGATTGCCTATGTCATGGTAAAAGTATTACTTGTGATTTTGTAAGGAGAGAGAAGAATGGCACGAAAAAAAAGTTTTGATTACTTTGCAGCGATGGAGCAATTAGCAACCAATGGACATCTCGCCGCAAAACGTTTCTTGATGCTGATGAATGATTATTCCGAAGCTTCACTGACTGAAGCGACGACAGAAATTCATGCATTAGAAAAAGAAGGTGACGAAGTCATCACCGAATTAACCAATGAATTATATGATTCCTTTATCACACCAATCGATCGAGAAGATATTTTGATCATCTCCGAACGATTAGACGATATTTTAGATGGTATCATGGGCTTGACGTACTTGTTCGAAAATCTTGTGATCACGTCGCTGCGGCCGGAAACCGTTGCTTTCGCTGAAATGATCGAGCAAGCCACTCAAGGGGTTCAGACTGCCTTAAAAGAGTTTCCTAAGTTCAAAAATTCAAAAACACTGCGTCAAATGATCAATGATGTCAATTGCATTGAGTCTGAAGCGGATCTTTTGTATTCAAAATTGAAGAAAGGTCTTTTTACCAATGAAAAAGATGTTCTAGAGATCATTAAATGGAAAGACATTTATGAACGTTTTGAAACCATCATCAACGATACAGAAGGTGCTGTGGATATTATTGACGGCATGGTCATCAAAAATACCTAACCGCAAATAAAAAAGCTGTGACGCCAAAAATGGCATCGCAGCTTTTTTCTATAGATTGATCAGCCAGTAACCGATCAAAATCGCACCTAGGATGATGCGATACCAACCAAAGAAAGTAAAATCATTTCGTTTGATATAATTCATCAAGAAGCGGATCGCTAAGACAGAAACGATGAAGGAGACGACGGTACCCGTTAATAAGATAACCGTTCCTTGCAAATCAAAGGCATTTCCATCTTTTAGGAATTTAACGATTTTCAATGCACTTGCACCGAACATAGTAGGAATACCTAAGAAAAATGAGAATTCTGTTGCGACAAACCGTGAAGCGCCAATCATGATTCCCCCAAGAATCGTGGCACCGGAACGAGAAGTCCCAGGAATCAGTGCTAACACTTGAAACATTCCGACAATCAATGCAGCCTTATAAGTAAACTTATTCAAATCGGTGCATTTTGGTTCTTTGGTTTTGTTTCTCTTTTCAACCACGATAAATCCGATTCCGTAAACAATCAAAACGATCGAGACGGAAAGGAAATTATAAAAGTGTGCGTCCAACCAGTCGTCCAGTGGCAAACCAATGATTGCCGATGGCAAAACAGCAATGACGACTTTCGACCAGAGTGTCCAAGTATTTCTCTTCTCCAGTGCATTTTTTGTGGGCGAAAATGGGTTCAATTTATGAAAGTAAAGATAGATGACCGCTAAGATCGCACCTAGCTGGATCACAACGTTGAACATGGCCATAAATTCTGCGCTTAATTTTAACCCAATAAATTCATTTGCAAGGATTAAGTGACCGGTACTACTAATTGGCAGCCACTCGGTAATGCCTTCAATGATTCCCAAAAGGATGGCTTTAATAAAATTTGCAAAAAACATTTGTTCAGTCCTTTCTCGTATGGTGAAATACATTACATAGTATACCTGTTCTAAGGGAAAATACCAAATACTTCCTAAAAAAGAGCAGATTTTCTTACTAGAAAGAATCGAATGCTTAGGCTCTGTTCCAGTAAGAAACTGCTCTTTTTTAATGAATAATGAATCGGAAAAATTAAGCTAGTAGATCATGGGAAAGGCTAAGTCCCTTTTTAATATATTCGGTGCTACCGACTTCGGCAATTGTGAATTCGCCGTTTTCATAAATCAACCGAGTAACTGACCCGTTATCGATGTCCATTCGCACATTGTTTTCGTTGTTGATCAAATGCAGCAAGAAGGCGATCGTTAAACCGTGTGAGACAACCAGCGCATTGCCGCCGCCTTTTTTCTCCACACGATAGGCAATATCTTCAAAGCCAGTTTTGACCCGTTCAGTCAACTCGTCAAAGGATTCGGCCCAGTTAGCAGTATCTGCATGATGGATCGCATTGGCAATGGCCTCAAAGCTGACATGGCTGGCAATCATATTGTCATAATCGGGGAAATCTAATACTCGAGGAATGACTCCCCACATTTCTGCATCGTAGCCACCTTCAAGAGAACCAAAACACCACTCACGGATCCGTTTGTCGATATGATAGGGAATTTGAGGTCCACTTACATGCTCCCCTAAGATCAAGCGCATCGTTTCGATCGCCCGGCCACTATCACTGGATACCGCTTCAACGAAGTCGATTTCCCGCAGTCCAAGACCCAAGTAATGAATCCCTTGTTCCCCTGCGCGAGTCAATGGGGTATCACACCAGCCTTGAACCCGTTGCAATGTATTGAACATGGTCTTACCGTGTCGCACGACATATAATTCCGTTCTTGCCATAACAATTCCTCCTCTGCTTAATTAAAAAATGGATTGGTCCGCTTTTCATTTTCAATCGTTGTCGGTTCCCCATGTCCAGGGAAAACGGCTAACTGGTTTGGCAAAATAAATAGCTCAGATTGAATACTTGTCAGCAATTGCTCTAAATTACCTGTTGGCAAATCTGTTCGACCGATACTGCCTTTAAAGAGCGCATCTCCTGAAACGACAAAATCGTCAAATATGAAGCTTACGCTGCCAATGGAATGACCAGGAGTCGCCACGACCCGGAAGGAGATACCATCGATTTGATAATCTTTTAATTCCCATTCATATTCTGCAGGTCGGGCAGTAATGCCGCCCAAATCAGGGTGCCGCCCAGAAAGATTTTTAAGAGGATCTCCCAACCACTCTTGTTCTAGTGGACTGACATAAACAGGGATCGTGTAGTAATCTCTCAGCTGATCCACTGCGCCAATATGATCGTAATGGGTATGAGTCAGCAAAATTGCACTGGGTTTCGCTTCGGTTTTTTCGATTTCTGCAATGATTCGTTCCGCCTCGGCGCCTGGATCAATGATCAGTAAATGCTCATCCTGCCAAACTAAGTAACAATTCTCTTGAACAGGGCCGGTAACTAAGCCGATAATTTTCATGTTTTAACCTCCTCTGATTCTTCCTTTAGTATAGCTTAAAGTATTCGAGGAAACAAAAAAAGCTTTTTAACTTTCCCAATGATTACCGAATCCATGTGTGTCTAGCGGTACAGGAAAAAAGCAAAAATGCTTGTTACTGGATACGAGGAAAAGGCAAAAAGAAGGCTAGAGATTAAAAAAAAACAACAAAACAGGTAGTTTGATTAAAAATAAGGTCGTTTTTATAAAACTATCTCGAAAATTTTTCTAAGAAACCTCCCTAAAAAAAATTCACTGTTATACTAGAATTAATTTAGCATCCTTAATTATGGAAATAGTGGAGGCGGTAACATGAATAAGAAAGTATGTTTCGGTTTATATGCATTCTTCTGTAGTTTGTTACTCGCAAGCTGCGGACAAGAAAATCAGGCGATCAAGACGAGCGAACCGACGTCGTCAACGGCGACGAAACTCAGTAGTACCCATGCTGAAAATATCGATTTGATGCTGATCCAAGAAGAAAGCAGTCAATTTCCGCAAAGCCAAGGTGTCTATGATCTGCAGGGAAAGGAATTGACAATTGTCAAACAATACCTGCCGATGACAGAAAACAGCAATGATGAAAATTTGAGTGGACCTGCACTTAAAAAAAGAAATGAAACGATTCAAGCAGATTTTGATAAAAATTTTTCATCTGCCAATCTTCGTTTGAAAGATGATCCTTTTGAAATTTATGAAACCACCTTTCAAGGGGCTTCTTTTTCCATTGACGGAAAAACTTTGTACCTGCGAGCCGATGGACTGGAACTGAAATTTCACTATGACGAGGCCACCAATCGGGCATATGATGAAAACAATGTTCGTTATGAAGTCCAAGTAGATCAATAGCAAAAGGACAATTGATTTAAAAATGAAATCACGCATAGAAATGGCTTTGGATATCTCTAGCAATGCTCAACGTTATCCTCAGTGATGCTTTGACTAGCGTTTATGACCCACGTTGACAGATCGCTAGCAACGATCACTAAGCTAAAATAAGAAAGGGACTGTGACACAAGTCATCATCCAACAAGTGAAACCGAATCATATTCTATTGCTACAGATTCCTCTGAGTTTTTCGACGAGGAGCCACTGCACCGCAGGAGCAATGATAGATATTTTTCGGATAGTGTTACTTGTAGGTGACTTATGGCACAGCCCTTTTTCTGTTCGCTTTTAAATCAGCAAAGCTTCCGATATAATAACTCCGAGAAGGTGATCAAGTGTACAAAGGAAAAATTGCTGTTCGAAAAATCGTTGAGTTTATCCTCCGTCGAGGTGATATTGATAGCCGCAAAGTTAGTAACCATACTGCCCAAGAGGGGGCGCGTATTCATCGCCGCTTGCAAAAAGAAGCCGGTGATGCCTATCAAAAAGAGGTCTTTTTTAGAATTGAAAGTGAGATCGAAAAGGATAAATTGACGATCGAGGGCCGTGCAGATGGCTTGTTTTACGATGAAGAAAAACAGTGTTGGGTAATTGATGAAATCAAGACTTCTGAACCCTACTTTGAAGATATTCCCGCAGACCAAATTGATTTATTTTTTGCTCAAGGAATGGTTTACGCCTACATTTACCTTCAAGAAGAAAAGCTGGCAGAAATTGAGGTGCAATTGACCTATTATCAGACAACGGAACAGCTGATCACCCGTGTCCGTCGCCATTTTACAGCAGAAGAACTCACTGCATTTTATACCCACTTAATCAAGGAGTACCATAAATGGCTGGTGTTTCAGGAAAATTGGCGCCGGGTTCGAAATACTTCACTGCAGTTACTGAAATTTCCTTTCGAGACCTATCGAAAAGGACAGCGGGAACTAGCGGCTGCGGCCTACAAGACATTGAAAAACGGCAAGCGTTTATTTGCGGAAGCACCCACGGGGACTGGAAAAACCATTTCAACGATTTTTCCAGCCTTAAAAGTCTTGGGGGAAGGGGAAGGCGATCGGTTGTTTTATCTGACAGCCAAAACCATTACCCGTCAGGTGGCTGAAGATGCGTTGACCCAATTAGCTGATAAGGGCAGCGAAACCAAGAGTGTCACCATCACAGCCAAGGATAAGATTTGCTTTTTAGATGAACGGAATTGTACGCCGGAACATTGCCCATATGCGAATGGCTATTATAATCGAATCAATGAAGCATTGTGGGATCTGCTTCATCATGAAAATCAAATTACGCGAGAAGTGATTGAAGCTTATGGACAAAAGCATACCGTCTGTCCTTTCGAGCTTTCGTTGGACGTGAGCGTATTTTGTGACGTCATCATAGGTGATTATAACTATCTGTTTGACCCAACTGTTTATCTCCGCCGTTTTTTTGAAGAACCGGAAGAAGACTACTTTTTCTTAATTGATGAAGCGCATAATTTAGTAAATCGTTCCAAAGAGATGTACTCGGCAAAGATTCATCGCAGCACGTTTAAAGAGCTCCGTAAACAATTACCTGCGGACCAACAAAAACTACGTCGGGCATTGAATAAAGTAGCGAAAGAATTCTCTACGATCGAAAAAATCGCTGAGACAGATCATTGGGAATACCATCACCAGAAAGAACCCCATGAAACCATGAACAAGCAACTGACAAAATTAGCAGAACTTATGAAAGAATGGCTGCCGGCAAATCCCGAGCATCCTTCGCAAGAGGCGGTCTTACAGTGCTATTTTGAAGTCAATCACTTTTTGAAAATTGCTGAGTTTTATGATGATCACTACGAAACAACTGTAGAAATCAAACGATACGAGATGATCCTCCGTCAATTTTGTATTGAACCGGCTCCTTTTCTGGAACAAGTGTTGGACAAAGGTAAAGCCAGCTTATTGTTTTCTGCCAGTTTCACGCCCCTTGATTACTATCAAGAAGTGCTTGGAGGTGGAGAAGAGGCATTGCGTTATCGTTTGCCAAGTCCATTTGATCCAGCGAATCAAAAAATTCTGATTGCCAATTATATTCAAACCACTTACCGGCAACGGACAGCCAGTTTGCCAGCAATCATCGATGCGCTTTATCGCATGGTTCACGCCAAGTCCGGCAATTATTTGGTTTTCTTTCCTTCTTATCAGTATTTGGACGAAGTAGCAGAAGCATTTCGGCAAGCCTATCCCGAGATCAAACTGCTGATCCAGGATACCGCAATGAACGAAACAGAACGGGAAAATTTCTTAGCGGAATTTAAAGAGGACACCACAGATTCTGCCCACGAGACTTCTTTGATTGGTTTTTGCGTCTTAGGAGGGATTTTTTCGGAAGGGATTGATTTAAAAGGCACACGCCTGATTGGTACAGCGATCGTTGGTGTCGGATTGCCGCAGATCAATCATGAACAAGAATTGATTCGGGATTATTATGAAGAAAAAAAACACGCCGGTTTTGCTTATGCCTATCGACTTCCCGGCATGAACAAAGTGCTGCAAGCAGCAGGCCGAGTGATTCGGGATTCTACAGACCGAGGCGTGATCCTTTTGCTGGATCAACGGTTCCAAACGAAGGCTTACCAGCAACTCTTTCCATTGCATTGGCAGCACGCCCAAACTTGTTTTCGACCAGAGCAGCTAACCGAGGCAATGGACCATTTCTGGCAAAAATAAAACCCTCAGCACCAATCATAGACCATTGAGGCTGTCTATGATTGGTACCGAGAGGAATCAACGGTAATTGGTAAATTGTAAGTCAATCGGTAAATCAAGCTTGCGCAACAGCTGGATGACTTCTTGCAAATCATCGCGGCTTTTGCCAGTGACCCGAATCTGATTGTCTTGGATCTGTGTTTTCACTTTCAATTTTGCATTTTTGATAGCTGTCGTAATTTTTTTGGCATGCTCTTTATCGATGCCGTTGATCAGATCGGCTGTTTGGCGAGCTTTCGCCCCCAGTGCATGTTCCGTTTGGGAGAATTGGATATTTTTGGTCGGTACGCTGCGTTTGATAAGTTTACTGCTTAACACGTCCTTGATTTGCTCAAGTTTGAATTCATCATCCCCCACAATCGTTAATTTATTTCCATCCATTTTGATTTCAACAGTCGAACCTTTAAAGTCAAAACGATTTTTTAATTCTTTTTCTGCCAGTTGGATGGCATTTTTTACTTCTTCTGTATTGATCTCCGATACAACATCGAAACTTGCTTCCTTTGCCACGAACATCATCCTTTCCATTTTCTTTGATTTTACCATGAGACAGAAAAAAGAGGGGAAGAAACTAAATTTTTGCAAATAATTGTTTCAATTTTTGGCGCAAACTGCTATTCTTTGGAAGGAGATTTTTTGTGAAGGAGAAATGGCATAGTGAGTAAATTATGGACAAAGCATCAGCAGTCGGAAAGACTGAAAAAAATCGGGGTTGTCTTGTTGTCAGGATTGACAGCAGCGATTGCGTTAAACTTCTTTTTGATCCCTGCAAAAGTGCTTTCTGCAGGAATGAATGGCGTTGCCCAGTTGATCGTAGCAGTCGGGTTGGAGCAATTTGGTCTGCATCTTAGTACCGGTCTGTTTATTTTTCTATTAAATGTGCCAATCTTTATTTTAGGCTTTATCAAGCTGGGGAAAGCTTCCACGTGGATGAGTTTTGTTAATGTGGTAGTCGTTTCTTTGTTGACCATGATTTTGCCTCAAGGTCAAATCACTAATAATATTCTTGTGAATTCATTGATTGGTGGCGTACTGCTTGGTGTCGGCGTCGCTTATTCCTTAAAAATGGGTTTCACTACCGGAGGAATGGATATCCTCTCATTGATTTTGTCAAAAACGACAGGAAAAACTGTCGGTAAATATATGTTTATGCTGAATGGTATCATCGTGATGCTATCAGGGTTTGTTTTTTCGTGGGAAAGTGCTTTATATACGATTATTTCGATTTTTGCTATGAGTTATGTGGTAGATATGCTTCATACCAGTCATCAAAAAGTGACGGCATTGATTATTACTACGAAAGCAGAATCGGTTGGTAAAAATATTTCTAAGCATGTGTTTCGTGGAATGACGCTGCTGCCTTCCGTGGGAGGATATTCTGGTGTTCCCGGAAACATGATCATGATGGTGGTTACCCGTTATGAAATCTATGATCTGGAACAAGCCGTTCTAGAAGCAGATGAGAATGCTTTTATCAATTTTGTGCCGACCCAATCGATTACAGGACGCTTTGCAACAGATGATGAGCAGCGGACTTTTAAAACGACTGGTGTCTTTCCCGAGTTGAAAGTCAACAAAAAAAATCGGCCATAAAGGGTAAAAAAGGACAGAAACAGCCATTTACAAAGGGAAGAAAACAAGTTATTATTTGAACAGATCATCAAAGGAGGTTGCGACTATGCCTTATACAGAAGTAGAAAGCGAAGCAATCAAAGAACGCGTCTTAGCAGCATTAGAAACAGTCATTGATCCAGAATTAGGGATTGACATCGTCAATCTTGGTTTAATATATGAAATTGAATTTGACGGAGAAACAGGCGATACAGTCATCAAAATGACATTGACCACTATGGGGTGTCCACTAGCCGATGTCTTGACCGAACAAATCCACGAAGCATTAAGTGACATTCCAGAAGTCAAAAATCCGGAAGTCAAATTAGTCTGGTATCCCGCATGGACGACCGATAAAATGAGCCGTTATGCACGGATTGCGTTGGGGATTCGCTAGAATTTTTCGTTGATTTATCGGTATTTTTCACTTATTAAGCAGAGGTAGACCATGCCGATTTTTCAGACTTTGAATACCAGATAAAATGAGAGGATTTTCGATACAGATACCAACTCTCATGTGAAAACAACTTCTGAACTCTTTTATTAACTTTTAGACAAAGTTGATAAGGGAGTTTTTTTATTATGCAGAATTTTGGTTAGAGGAACAGCTAGAAGAAATTAGCAGATTCTCAACAAAACTAATAGACTTTCGTTTTTTTGAACAGCCTTCTCCTCTCTAGAGGGACTTACCCTATGATAACGGTCAATTTAGTAATTAAATAAGAAAATTGACTGGGGACAGAAGGTTTTTTTTGCTTTTAAGAGAAAAAATAATCAAATTTCATCATCAGAAAATGCGAATTATGATTATTCTTTAGT
>NZ_JALAHI010000123.1 GCF_022711995.1 Enterococcus sp. | reverse complement strand
TTGATGAATCGAGCAGCACTAGAATCAATTGTGAAAAAACTCTACGATAAATATTTGATTCCTTTATTTATCTTCGATGAAAAACAGCAAGTGGTGATTCCTCGTGATTCCTTCATAACTGATAAACAAGTGGCGGAACATTTTTTCCTTTCCAGCCAATCGAATGAATTGGATGTGGTGACTTTTTTTGAAGAAGGTGACATTTTTTTCAGCAGCTTTACTTGTGATCTACCAGATTCTTCAATTGGCAATGTGCTGATTGGACCTTGCGGGATATTAGGTACTAACAAAAGAGCATTTCCTTTTCAGGGATACGATTACATTGCTGGGGTGCATTACTCGAAAGAAAGTCGAGAATCTTTTGTTGCTTTCGTTGAATTGTTTTACACGATCCTAAAAGGAGCCATCCCTGATGCCAACAAGTTTCGTTGGATCGTCCAGAAACAAGCACATTCCAATACGTCCACCCTATTAGAAGAAAATCTTTATCAACGACGGTTAGAGGACCCGTATTTAGACTCATTTGAATTTGAGAAACGTTACGTAGAGGCTGTACGCCGAAATCAACCTGAAAAAATTCTTTGGCTATTCCATAAAATGAGCAGCACATACAGCGTGGAACTATCAAATAACAAGCTAGAAAGTTTGAAATACAAGTATTCAGGATTGATTACCATTCTAACTCGGGTCAGTATCAATGAAGGCGTTCCGGTAAGTCAAGCCTATGGTTTATCCGACACACTACTCCAAAAACTACAACATATTTATGACGTTCAGGAATGTTTGAGCCATATTCAGGAAAGCACTTATCATTTCATGAGGTTGATCCATGCATTTCCTACTCAGAAAAGTTTTTTGATCAGAAGCCTCATCAATTACATCGATACGCATATTTACGATAAAATTACGTTAAACGATTTAGCTGAATTTACTGGAAAACATCCCACCCACTTGAACACAGAATTCAAAAAGCATGTGGGACAAACGATCCATAGCTACATCAATCAGCAAAAGATAGCAGAAACAAAGCATTTATTACTGTTTACTGATTACAGCTATAAAGAAATAGCTGCTCTGCTTCATTTTTCGAATCAAAGCCATTTTATCCAAGTATTCAAGCAATTTGAGACTATTTCTCCTAAAGAATATCGAAAAAATTATTTTTCAAGTGTTTTTTGCTCAACGGATAGTTGAAGAATCAACTTGTCAACTCTCTCTTGGTTTTTATCCGATTTTTTTCTGCCCCTCCATACAATAAGGAGTGGACTTCTCCACTCCATAAAAAGCTCACTTTTTGGGATAACTACTGATCACAGTAGTTGTTTGCTAACAACAGCTCATTTAACTAGGTATTACTTTAGATATTGTAGTGAAAAAATCAGCTCATCAGGCTATTCGTATCCTATTATTGAATAAACATCCGCAAGAGCGAAATCAGATAACGAATCAATCGATAGATCAGAAACAAGAAAAACAGATTGCCTAAAACAAAGCGAAAGCCATTTCCAATGGAGACACGAAACGAGCGAAAGCTAAAGTAACGGGACCACTTACTAAAAGCTGTTTGCCCATTTCTTCTAATGCGATAGGCTTCGTCATAAGTGTTCTCCAGCATATCATAGTAAAAGATAAAAAGAGGTTGTTTGGGGAAAAATGCTTTTTTGAATCCTGCCATCAACGTGTATTTTTTATTAGCAGACGGAAAATTCCGATTGCCGTTTTTCTTGATTCGCACTTGCCGCCCGCTTTTATTTTTGGCAGCATAATGATCTTCAAATTCTACGATTTGATAAATGATTGGTTCGCAATTTTCTTGTTCAAATTCAGCAATTATTTGGTCGACTTCTTGCTGACGTAGATAAAGCCAAACTAACAACATGAGCAAAACAGCAATCAAAAACAAATTTAGTAGAAATCCCTCTTGGATCAGCGCGAGATACGCACAAATAATCAAAAGAGCGATTCCAACAACAATCATTCTTCGTTGGAAATAACTGCGATACATTTGTTCAAAAGATCGCCGATAATAGGCAAAATCATCTTTTACAAAATTCATCATCATCCCACTTTCTGAAAGGATCGTTTTGTTCAATTTAGCAATATCTCTTAAAAATGTCAATTTATCTCAAAAGCGATCTTTTTTCATTTAGTAGAATCTTTTCCCTTGACTTCCTATAGGCTACTTGGGGTAAAGTAATAGATAGGAAAACGCTTTAAATAAATAAGAAAGTTGGGAAATTATGAGCTCATTAAATGAAACATTCGTTTTACAGAATCAAATTCAGATACCGAAAATTGGGTTAGGTACTTGGCAGTCTTCTCCGGAAGATGCTTATCATGCGACAAAGTTTGCTCTTGAAAACGGCTATCGTCATGTGGATACTGCTGCTGCCTATAAAAACGAAGCGGCTGTGGGCAAAGCTCTTCGCGATTCTGGTGTTCCTCGGGAGGAGGTATTCGTAACGACGAAAATTCCTGCTGAACTGAAATCATATCAAGAAGCAGTCGACAGCATCAAACGGTCATTGGCAGAGCTTGACATTGAGTATATCGACCTTGTTTTGATTCATGCTCCCCGACCTTGGAAAATCATGCGGGATAATCCGGAACAAAAAAATTATTTTGAAGAAAATATCGATGTTTGGAAAGCACTAGAAGAAGCTTATCAAAGCGGTTTGATCAAATCGATTGGCGTATCTAATTTTGACCAAGATGACCTGCAGAATATTTTTGATCATTGTGATATCAAACCAATGGTCAATCAAATCATTTATCATATTGGCAAAACAAATGAGGAGTTGTTGCAATTCTGTAAAGACAACGACGTTTTAGTGGAAGGTTATTCACCGATTGCGACTGGTCGTTTGCTGGATAATGCCGACATCAAGAAAATTGCCGAGAACTATCAACGTTCGATCCCACAGTTATCCATCCGCTATCTATTGCAAAAAGACATTTTACCATTGCCAAAATCTGTTCATGAAGAATATATTTTGGATAATGCAAAAGTTGATTTTACCATTTCCGATGAAGATATGGCCTTTTTGGATCAACTCTAAACACCCCTAACGCAAAAAACGCTCACCTGCAAAATTATCAACTTGCAGGTGAGCATTTTTACGGTTGTTTTAGACTAATTGTTCAAAGGTTCCCCAGACTTTCACGTCTTTTTTATCGACCATCACTTTTCCTTTAGCAAGTACCGTTTCAACGTCTAGCGTATCCTTATTCAATAGACAAAGGTCGGCATCCATTCCAGGAGCGATGCGGCCCTTTTGCGTCAACTTCAAAATTTTTGCTGGATTAGAGGTAATTGCTCGCAGTGCGATCTCCAAAGGAATGTCTTCTACTTGGACAGCTTCTTTGATTCCCACCATCAATGCTCGAGAACTGCCGACCCCAAGTCCAATGAATTGATTGTTTTCATCAAAGTAAGGCAAGCTTCCTTGACCATCTGAGGTCATGGTAAATTGATCTAAGCCCACACCTTCAGCCAACAGGCGTTTGAGCCCTTTACTAAAGCGAACTTCATCATCTTCTCTTTCCCAAAAGTCAGGATCTTCACTGGCAGTAAAATCGATGGTGCCCCCCATTTTTGCAAAAGCGATACTTGCTTCAAACAACTCGCTTGTCCGATTGGCATGAGTTGGCAAAAATTGACTGATAGGAATCTCAGTTTCTTCTATCGTACGTAACAAAAGGTCGTATTGACGTTTGCCACCGCCTAAGTGGACATTGATGATCCCTGCTTTTCCAGAAAGCATGCCTCCTACTCGGGCGTCTGCTACGGCGCGAGTAAATTCTTCAAAACTAGGTTGTGACGAACGGTGATCCGAGACCGCGATTTCGCCAATGCCAATGACTTTATCAATCGTCAAAAAGTCTTTGATCAATGAATCTGTCACTGGATCAAGAGGCAACCGATAGGAACCGTCATAGACGTAAGTCGAAATACCTTCCGCCTCTAATCCTTTGGCTTTACTGATCAACGCCACCATGTCACGCCCCACACCATCGGTTCCTAAACAGCCGACAACCGTTGTGACTCCAGCAGTTGTCAGTTGGCTAAGGGTTACTTCAGGGGTACGGTTCTGATAGCCCCCTTCACCGCCACCGCCTAAGATATGAAAATGACAGTCGATGAATCCCGGTGTCGCAATCAATGAAGAGCCATCGATTTCTTCTATAGCTAATTGATCAAAACCACCACTTATCTGATCTTCGATGGCGACGATTTTGTCATTGATTACTAAAATATCTTTTTTTCCTAAATATTCTGGTGCATAAACTTCCGCTTGACGAATAAGTTTCATCTTTGCCTCTCCTCTCTTATTGTAGACCGATAGCTACAGCGATAAAGATGAAGATCGTTCCTAATACAAATAGGAATCCTTGCATCTTGATTTGGAACTTCGCCCATTTCGCCCATTCGATTCGCGCGACACCAAGAACGCCGATTAAGCTAGCAGATACTGGAGTGAAGGCATCCATAAATCCGGAACCTAATTGGTACGCAAGAACAGCAATCTGTCTTGAAACCCCAACAAGGTCAGCTAATGGCGCCATGATCGGCATCGTCAACGCTGCTTGTCCTGAGTTTGAAGTCACAACTAAATTAAACAAGCTTTGGAAAATATACATGATCCAAGCCCCAATAAAGGCTGGTACGCCGTTTAATAAGCCGCCGATACTGTGTAGGATCGTATTCAATGCAGAAGGCATATTGGCATCGGAACCACCTAGAACTAGCAAGATACCTTTCGCCATCCCAACCACGATTGCCGTCCCTGCCAAGTCAGCAGCTCCTGCTTGGAACGAACTTGCGACATCGTTCAAGCCCATGTTTTCCAATTTAAAGATTACCGCAATCAATCCTGCACCTAACCCCATCACAAAGAATTGCGAAGCGATTTCTGGGATATAGTACCCTTTTTGAGTAACCCCCCAGACGATCCAAATCAATACTGCCAACATTTCTAGCAAAATCAATTTATGTCCTAGAAGGAATGGTTTATTTTCGTTCGAAGTTTTTTGGATATGATCCCGGAAATAGGCATCTGATTTGTAAGTCAATGATTTCTCAGGATTCTTACGAATGCGTTCTGCATAAACCATCAAATAAGCTGCTGATAATCCGGTGATGACCACCCACATGATGATTCGGAAAGTTGCTCCGGAAAGTACCGGAATCCCCGCAATTCCTTGCGCAACCGCCACACTAAACGGACTCATCCAGGAGGTCGCATTCCCGATCTGCGAGGCCACATAGGTGACGGTTACCGCGACGATCGAATCATATCCCAAAGCGATCACAAAAGGTACCATCACCATTGAAAATGGAATAACTTCTTCCGCCATACCAAAAGTTGCACCGCCAAAAGAAAAAGCAAAAAATAAAAGCGGTAAAGCCAAACGCTCTAATCCTCGGGTCTTACTAATAAAAGCAAAGATCCCTGCATCGATTGCACCGGTTTTCATGATGATCCCAAATGCGCCTCCGACGACCAAGATCAACGCAGCGATCCCGACAGCAGAACCATATTTATCGCCTGAAACCAAGCCTTCAAACACAAAGTTTAAGAAACCGAACCCACCAAAGTCATCTGTTCCCCAAACCTTCGCTGTCTTGTGCAGCTTTTCTGACGTATCGTAGATTTTTTCACCATATAGATCATATAGAACATCATCTGTCAGAGAAAGTTCATCGAGCTTTTCTTGATCAAGTTTCGACTCCCCTTGATCTAAGACACTTTGCAATGCCCCTGGATCAACACCTAGTTCTTCAAGCTCAGTCGGATTTTCTTCCAGATTTTCTAATTGCTCGAAGACAAAATCAGTATTTAGTGGATAGGCATAACGGAAAGAATCTTGTTTCAAAACAGTTCGTGTGCTTATCTCACCATTTGCATCTGTGTATTCGATTTGTTCCGTACTAAATTTTCCCGCAGGAATCAAAAACGTCAATACCCAGGCCACTAATACTACGCCAAAAATGATCACATATGTGTGTGGCGTTTTCATTTTTGTTAAATCTTTTTTCTTTTTCACCAATTTTCTCCCTTTCACTTTATACATTCACTGCATAAATTATCATTTTTCATCTTTTATAGTATAGCGGAAATTTGTCCTTTACTCATTGGGAAATCATTAGAATTTGCCGCAAATTACAGAGATGAATACGTATGTATCAGACGAGTTGCAGACAAGAAAAAGTCTTCAAGACAGCAAAGTATCTTGAAGACTTTCAGCTGATGCGGTTTTTTATTTATTCACACGTTTCGCAATCATTGGTAAAATCAAGCCGATCAAGATAAAGATAATCGGTGTGATGATATTCAATGACAATTGGAAGATCCATGCTTGAGGATCTGCAGCATAATCCATTTTTGGTACCATTCCAAGGATACAAGCAAACGCGGTGAACAAGAAGCACCATAATCCGATACCAAAACCTACTTTTGTATTTTTAACAAATTTGTAGTCTGATGTGAAACGATTGGCTTGCTTGTTGATCAACATAAACGCCACGAATACCCATAAGTAACGTAACGGCATCACGACTGAGTTTAGGTTCAACAACCAGCGGTACAATTCCGTCATATTTCCGATACCTAACGCAGGAATAATGATCAAGATGCTGACTAAGATTCCTGTCATGATATAGCCATTGATCGGTGTACCTTTTTTGTTTAATTTTGCCAAAGCATTCGGTACAAATTCAGGGTCTGCATCAGAAAGTAAAATTTTCAATGGTGCATCGATTGAGAATGCCAAAGCGGAGATTTGTGCCAATGCATTAGCGATCGAATAAAGAATCACAAAAGTATTGCCGATTCCGTAGAAATTACCTAGACGTTGGAAAGCTTCATAAGCACCATTTACCATCAAATCTTCTGGAATATTGTTTGCATCAAACAGCATACCCATTGCGATTGAACCTAATAGTGCACATAGAGCAACCATTCCAGCTAAAAAGATCATTCCTTTAGGAAATTCTTTGGCTGGATTTTTCGTATTATTTACGTAAGGTGAGATTTTTTCACAACCACCTACCGCAAACACCAACATTGAAATCGTCGTTAAGTAAGTAAAATCAAATTTGGGAATATACGTTGAAACAGTGGTCATATTTGGTGTTGCCACTTGTGCCCCTGTCATTGATGGTGCAGTGACTGCTAAAATAATAAAGAGGATCGACATGACAAACATTGCTGTTCCGGCAATATTACCGATCATTTTCAGTGTTGTCAGTCCTTTAGATGCGATCCATAAAAAGAAAAGAAAAATAGCTAAACAAATCAAAGAGACTTCCATTGATCCGACTGTCGATACGAAAGAGCCGTTTCCTTTAAATAACCAGCTCAATGATACTAGAATCCCTTGCGGTTTTTGTGCGAGATAAGGGACGTGAACGACCCAATAGGTCCAAGCAGCAAAAAAGGCCAAACGTTTTGTTGATGTTTCTTTGATCCAAGAGGAAACCCCACCGCTTGATTCTTTGAAAGTTGATCCTAATTGTCCTACACTCAATGCGTAGGGAACAAAGTATAATGCCATGATCAAAATCCAGGAAACAACAACCGTTAATCCTTGTTGTGCATAGTTGTTCACTACATTACCAAGTCCCCAAACAGAGACAAACGCCATTAGCGCAATATTATACCAGCGCAATTGTTTCTCGTTCATTACTTTCTCCTTTAAACTTATGATTTTAGTGATCCAGCAAAATCCTAGGATAATCGTGAATGATTTCTATGTATCGAGTAAACATGATCTATAAATTGAATGAGCTGTCCACAATACTTGTTCACTTTAGAGAGTTTCTCGATACCTGTCATTGATATGACCAGAAATTGAATAAAGCAACGCTCGTTTTGATCATCCATTGCATTTCAGCCGTCACCTCATTTTAGAATAAACCTCAAAATTATTTTGGTCAAGATAAAATAATAACAATTATCATTGTTTTTTAACAAAGGTTCTTATAAATTATAAATAACTAATAAAGAATGATATAAAACTAAAGAAATTTAAATCGACCGCCTTCTCAAATTAAGAGACAGAGATGTTTCTACTATTTTTACTTACGAATTGATGGTGGAATTTTCGGATTTTTCAGATTTTTCTAGCTATTATTATGCCAAATATTTGCTCTTTTCTATTGGACACCACCAATAACCGTTTCCATGCCAGTAAAATAACAGTTTGACAAAAGAGTCTTTCTTTTTTATAAAAAACATCTATACAAGCAAAAGAATCTATTTTATTTTCACATAAAATAACAAAAAACTTTGGAAATCCGATGTGTCGTTACTCACCGAGTTTCCAAAGTTTGCAGGATAAAATCATCCTTTATTCAAAATAATTTCTTGTATCGACCTCATCTTGCTGCAATTGTTCAATCAAGGCCTCTGCCCCATTAAATGCAACTTGGTCTCTCAAGAAATGATGCCAGCGAATCGCAACCGTTTCACCATAGATGTCTTGATTGAAGTCTAAAATATAGATTTCCACAGTTAATTGGCGTCCTTGACCAAAGGTATCATTATGGCCAATGGATCCCATCGATGGATACCAACGATCGCCAACTTTAAGTTCCGTAACATAAACCCCTTCTTTAGGCAGACGTACGGTACTTTTTACTTTGATATTCGCAGTTGGAAAGCCAAGTTCACGACCTCTAGCATCCCCATGAACGACGATCCCTTCAAATTCATAAGTGTAACCTAATAAACGATTGGCTTCTGTCATTTCCCCGTTTTGCAAAGCCGCACGAATTCTCGTTGAGCTAACTTTTTCTCCTGTTAAGGTTTCTTCGGGAACAGTGACCACTTCAAAACGCCCCTGAGCATAAGCAGGTAAAAGCGACATGTTCGCGACTTCTTTCTTGCCATACGTATAATCGAATCCAGCCACAACAACTTCCGCGTGTAGTCCTACCATATATTGATCAACAAACTCTTGAGGAGGCAGATTTGCAAAGGCGGAAGTAAATTCTACTTCATAAAGATAATCTACCCCTAAGTTAGCCATATGAGCTTCTTTTTGTGACAAGCTGGTCAGATATTGCATCGCTTCAGGATCTACTTTTTGAAAGACGATTGACGGATGTTGATTGAATGTCATCAATGCCAACTTGATCCCTCTCGTTTGCGCTAGTTCTCTTCCAGTTTCGATAACTTTTTGATGGCCTAGATGTACACCATCAAAAAAGCCTAGTACCAAAACAACTGGCTCTGATGGAATACTATCTATTGGATATGGATGACGTATTTCGATAATTTCCATGGTTACTCTCCTATTTCTGTACGAATTACTTTCGCAGGTTTTAATATTTCTTGATGACTGGGATGAGGCATATAAATGCTGACCACTTTTTGTTGGTAGTACAATGCCACCGGTGTTGTGGGACGCTCTTGTAATCCAAAACTGGTGAATGGCAAACGCATACCGTTTTTGACTTTCTGCCATAACGCTTCATCAATAATGACTTTCGGAAATGCCTGCACCCCATATTCGATTGGGAGCAGCAGTTCATTGATGCGCCCGTTTTCCATTGCTTCACGAACTTCTGCAATTGTCACCGACTGTTCCTTGGTAAAGCCACCACTTGCTAGCCGCGTCAAGTCAGACATATGGGAAGCAACACCTAGGGCAATCCCTGTATCAACTGCTAGCGTGCGTACATAGGTTCCTTTCCCACAGCTAACTTTGAAACGCCACGATTGGGTACCGTTGGTTTCATCAAAAACCGGCTCGCTGATTCGTTCAAAGGTATGAATCACCGCTTGTCGTTTGGGACGCTGAACTTCTTCGTTTGCCCGAGCATACTCATACAACCGTTTACCATTGACTTTGACAGCGGAATACATTGGAGGAATCTGAGTGATTTTCCCCGTCAATCCCGCCATTGCTTGATCGATTTCTGCTACTGTAAAAGGTTTGGCTAAAGGTGTCACTTCAACGACTTCTCCAGATCGGTCTTCTGTCGTCGTCGAAAATCCCAAGGTAATTTCTCCGGTGTAAATTTTTCCAGAATCTACCAAGTATTCTACGACCTTGGTTCCTTTACCAATGCAAATTGGCAACACACCATCGACATCAGGATCAAGTGTTCCGCTATGCCCAATTTTTTTCATATGTAAAATTTTTCGTAGTTTAAAGACACAATCGTGACTGGTTTGACCACGTTCTTTCCATAATGGCAAAATTCCATCCATAGTATCCCTCCGCTTCTTTTCCAACTTGACCATTATACCATATTCTAAAAAACTTCATAGGATCTTAAAGTCTTTCAGAATGATATTCTTCATGATACACTTACCCTAGGAGGTGCCACATGATAATATTTATTTGTTCATTGATCAGTTTCATGCTTTTTTTATTTTTGATTCAACGTGGTACACTGCAGCAGCAAGAGGAGTCATTGGCTTTGTTCGTAATCAAAAGCCGTACCCCTTCATTGACTCGAATGATGCTTTTTTTTACCAATTTTGGTAAAGCATTGCCTACAATCATTATTTTACTGTTGCTCTATGCATTGCCAGCGACCCGTGAGTCATTAGCAATAAAGGCTGCTAGCAGTGTTATTCTTGTTTCTGCACTAACCTATGTAATCAAGCGAATCGTCCGCAGAGAACGACCACGGGATCATCGTTTGGTTGAAGAAAAAGACCATAGTTTTCCCAGCGCTCATGCGGCTACTTCCGCAGCACTTTATGGCGTATTAGCAATGAATATGGCTCATCTTTTGCCACTGGCTGTGTTACCGATGAGTATTCTTGCTGTTTTAGTCAGCTTTATGATTGGCTTCAGTCGTGTTTATTTGGGTATCCATTTTTTAACGGATGTAATCGGCGGCTGGTTTCTAGGGAGTGCAGTGGCAGCATTGGTCACCGTTTTATTGTAACCTTATCTAGATGGTAGTGCTACCGGAACCTTTAAAAACCTCTTTGATGACACAAAAAAGACCGCAGATAGCGGTCTTTTATTCTTTATTCACCTTTGTGTAGCTCACGAATCATTTCATCAATTTTGTTTCCATATTGAACAGATTCATCCAACTCAAATTGCAACTCCGGTACTTTATACAACGTTAATGCCTGTCCAAGTTCGCGACGGACCAATCCTGTTGCTTTTTCTAATCCGGCTTGTGCTTTTTGTTTTTCGGATGCTAAATCACTTAAAGTGCTATAGAAAATCGTAGCCTGTTGCAAGTCTCCTGTCACGCGAACATCGGTGATAGTCACATCTTGAACCCGAGGATCACGGACTTTTTTGCGAAGGATTTGATTCACTTCTCTTAAGATTTCTTGGGCAACTCTACGGTCACGATAATTAGCCATTCAAAAAACCTCCCTGGTAACTCGTTTTTTATTTCACTGGAACTTCTTCCATTACATAGCCTTCAATGACATCGTCTACTTTGACGTCGTTGAATTTCTCAATCATCGCACCACATTCAAAGCCTAGTTTTACTTCTTTCACGTCATCTTTGAAGCGTTTCAAGCTGGCTAGTTTGCCTTCATAAATCACGATACCGTCGCGGATGACACGAACACCACTGTCACGACGAATGCTGCCTTCCGTTACATAGCAACCGGCGATAGTTCCTACTTTAGAAACTTTGTAGGTTTCACGAACGATCATTTGACCAGTGATTTTTTCCTCAAATTCAGGATCAAGCATCCCTTTCATCGCTGTTTCGATTTCTTCGATAGCTTTGTAAATGATGCGGTGTAAACGAATATCGACTTCTTCCGCTTCAGCTTGTTGTTTGGCTTGTGGTGTTGGCCGAACATTGAAACCAATGATGATGGCATTACTTGCAGCTGCAAGTGTCACGTCACTTTCATTGATGGCTCCGACAGCAGAATGGACAATATTCACCCGTACACCTTCGACATCGATTTTCTTCAATGACGCACCTAATGCTTCAGCAGAACCTTGAACATCCGCTTTGATGATAACATTGACTTCTTTCAATTCGCCTTCTTTCAGGCTTTCGAATAAGTTGTCAAGTGTCACACGGCTGCTAGATGCACGTTGTTCCATCACCGCACGTTTGGCACGTTCTTCCCCTGCTGCACGAGCAGTTTTCTCATCTTCAAAGGTTACGAAACGGTCGCCGGCTTGAGGAACATCATTCAAACCAGTGATTTCTACTGGAGTAGCTGGTCCAGCCGCTTTGTCCCGACGGCCTAAGTCGTTGGTCATCACCCGAACGCGGCCAAATGTATTACCGACTACGATAGGATCGCCGACGTGTAGCGTTCCTTGTTGAACCAACAAAGTAGCTACTGGTCCTTTTCCTTTGTCCAAACGCGCTTCGATCACTGTACCGATCGCCCGTTGTGTTGGGTCAGCTTTCAAATCTTCAACTTCCGCGACAAGTAAAATCATTTCCAATAATTCTTCAATGTTTTGACCAAATTTAGCAGAAATTTCTACGAAGATAGTATCGCCGCCCCAAGCTTCTGGGATCAATTCGTATTCACTTAGTTCTTGCATCACATGTTGAGGGTTCGCACCTGGTTTATCGATTTTATTGACTGCAACGATGATTGGTACTTTCGCTGCTTTGGCATGGTTGATCGCCTCGATCGTTTGTGGCATCACGCCATCATCTGCTGCGACAACTAAAATCGTGATATCAGTGATACTTGCTCCCCGTGCCCGCATGCTAGTGAAGGCCGCGTGTCCAGGTGTATCCAAGAAAGTAATTGGTTTGCCATCGATATCGATTTGGTAAGCACCAATATGCTGCGTGATCCCACCAGCTTCTCCGCTTGTCACGCGAGAATGGCGCAATGTATCTAACAACGTTGTTTTCCCGTGGTCAACGTGTCCCATGATGGTAACAACCGGTGGACGAGAAACAAGATTTTCTTGGTTTTGTTCTTCTGGTTCAAAGAATTTATCAATATCAGCAATATCAATTTGAACTTTTTCTTGTGGTTCAATGCCGTAATCCGTCGCTAGCAATTCGATCGTATCTTTATCCAATGGTTGGTTTTGATTGACCATAACCCCCATCATGAACAATTTCTTGATGATCTCAGCTGGCTCACGATAGATTTTTTTCGCGATATCCGCTACATTCATGCCTTCTGTATATTCCAATACTTCTGGTAATTCACGGAATTTACGTGCAGGAACTGGCGGTTTTTGTGATTGTTGCTGACGGCCTTTTTTCCCTTTTTTGTTAAATTTGTTGCGATTATTGTTATTAAAGTTGTTGTTCCGGCCATTGTAATTGGACTTGCCGCGGTTTTGGTTTCCTCCGCGATTTTGCGTGTCATTTGATGTCCGGTTTTGAGTTCCTTGATTGTTGGTACCTTGGGCAGCAGGACGATTTTGACCTTGAGTCCCTTGGTTTGGACGGCTTTGTCCTTGATTTGGACGATTTGATTGTCCCTGTTTGTTGTTTGATGTTTGATTGTTGGGACGGTTTTGTTGTCCTTGCTTATTGTTTGCTTGATTATTCGGACGGTTTTGTTGTCCTTGTGCTGGGCGGTTTTGCTGCCCTTGGCCGCTAGGACGGTTTTGTTGTCCTGGTTTATTGTTTGTTGCTTGATTGTTGGGACGGTTTTGCTGTCCTTGTTTGTTTTGATTGTTTGGACGATTTTGTTGTCCTTGATTGTTACGATTTTCTTGGTTATTCACTCGATTTTGACTTCCTTGGTTATTTGGTCGATTACTTCCTTGATTCGTTGATCCTGTAGCTGGATTTGTTGGGCGGTTGGACTGTCCTTGACCATTAGGACGTGCGTTCATTGGGTTCCGTTGCCCTTGATTATTGTGTCGATTCTGGAAGTTAGGATTATTTCTTTGCGTTTTAAATTTCTTTTGCTCTTGTTTTTCCGGCTGGTTGGCTGGTTTCTGATTTGCGGGAGTTGTTTTTGCTGATGATCGATCATTTGAGTTGCTTCCTAGTGACTGTTGCAATTTTTGCGCCTCTCCATCTGAGATCGCACCCATATGATTTTTCACATCAAAGCCTAAAGATTGTGCTTTTTCAACAACCTCTTTGCTTGATTTGTTCCATTCTTTTGCAAGTTCATAAATTCTTTTTTTTCCCATGCAATCACCTTCCTAACCTAATATTAATTCCTGCACCTTCTTTGCAAATCCTGCATCTAGAATGCCCACCACCATTCGCGGTTTGCCAATGGCTGAACTGATCTCATCGGCAGAAAATGTATCTAGGAGCGGAATTTCATAATAAGAACTTTTGTCCTTTATTTTCTTTTGTGTATTTTTACCAGCATCACTAGCGACAAGAACGAGCGCTGCTCGCTGTTGGCGAATTTCTTTCAGCGTCATTTCTTCGCCAGTGATTAATTTCCCAGCACGCATGGCTAGTCCTAACATATTTAATGCTTTTTGTTTATTCATTTGCAAATAACTCTCTTCGGGCTTTTTGGTGCGTTACATAATCTAAGAGTTCTTGATAAAATTCATCTGATAGTTTCGTCTCTAAGACTCTATCCAAAATTCGTTTATCCCAGGCTAATTGCGCCTCCTCAGGTTCAATCGCAATATAGGCCCCACGCCCCGGCAACTTACCGGAGGGGTCGATGGCAACTGTACCTTCTTTTGAACGAGTAATACGCAACATTTCTTTTTTGGGGATCATCTCCCCCGAAACAACAGATTTTCGTAAAGGAATTTTTCGTTTTTTCATCGCGATCTCTCCTTGACTTATTTTTCGTCAAAATCCATGTTTTCGTAATCGTCAGCGGTCATGTCTGAAGCAATGATCATTTCGTCATGAGAATCTTGCTCGTCAACGATCGTTTCTTGGCTTTCAGTCACTTCGCCTTCATCGATATAGGCGCCTTCTTCTAACTTAGCATAAAATTCTTCCATGTCTGATTCTGACTTGATATCAATCTTAAAGCCAGTCAATTTTGCAGCTAAACGAGCGTTTTGTCCGCGTTTACCAATTGCCAGTGATAATTGATAGTCAGGTACCACCACTGTGCAGGCTTTGGGATTTTCCACGTCAAAAATTACGTCAGTTACTTCTGCAGGATTCAATGCATTGGCAATAAAGACTGCTGGATCGTCGTTCCATTCAACGATATCCATGTTTTCACCTTTTAATTCATTGACGATTGCTTGAACCCGTTGTCCTTTTGGTCCCACACAAGTTCCCACAGGATCGACATTGGCATCAAAGGAGCGGACCGCTACTTTCGAACGGTCACCAGCTTCTCTGGCAATACTAACGATCTCAACCGTTCCATCGTAAACTTCTGGAACTTCTTGTTCAAATAAACGGCGTAGTAAATCTGGATGACTGCGGCTGACAAAAACTTGTGGGCCTTTTGAGGTATTTTCTACTCGAGAAACAAACACTTTGATCCGATCGTGGGGTTGATAGAATTCATTCGGCATTTGATCTTGTTTTGATAAAACAGCTTCAATTTTCCCAAGATTGACATAGATATAGCGATTGTCTTGACGCTCAACGATCCCTTGCAAAATATCTTTTTCATAGGCGCTGAACTCGTTGTAGATGATTGTCCGTTCTGCCTCACGTACCCGTTGCAAAATGACTTGTTTCGCTGTTTGAGCAGCGATTCGACCAAAATCTTTTGGTGTTACTTCAAAACGGATCTTGTCGCCAATCTCGTAAGCAGGATTGATCGTCATGGCTTCTTTCAATGACACTTCTAATTGAGAATCCATTACTTCTTCGGTCACTTCTTTGACTGCATAGACGTGAATATTGCCTTTTCTTTGGTCAAATTCAACTTCTACATTCTGCGCTTGACCATAATGACGCTTGTAGGCTGACACTAATGCCGCTTCCAATGCATCAATGACGATCTCTTTTGAAATGCCTTTTTCTGCTTCCAATGCATCAAGTGCATTTAACATTTCTTTACTCATGATTCTTCCATTCCTCCGTGTTTAAAATTGGATTGCTAAACGAGCTTTGGCAATATTTTTCCGTTCGATCGTTAGTTCTTTTTCTCTTGTTTTGATTCGAATCTTAATGACTAGTTGTTCATCATCAAAGGATTGTAAAAAGCCTTCAAATTGCTTTTCACCCTCCACCGGCTGGTATAAAGAAAGATGGATGTATTCTCCTATCGCACGGTGATAGTCCTCTTCTTTTTTGAGGGGGCGTTCCGCACCAGGCGAGGATACCTCTAAGAAATAGGCTTGTGGGATCGGATCTGGATCGCAGGCATCCAACTTATCACTTAGTTGTTCACTGACATAGGCGCATTCTTCAATATCGATTCCACCTTCTTTATCAATAAAGACTCTTAGAAACCAGCTTTTTCCTTCCTTAACAAATTCTACCTCAACTAATTCAAAATTTTGCGCTTCCAGAATGGGGGTCACAATTGTTGTGACAGTTTCCACTACTGTACTCACACGACATCGCCTCCTTTAATTATCAACGAAACGAACTTCATTCCATTAAAAAGAGTGAGCGAAAAAACCGCTCACTCACTCTAAGTATCATTACTATCTAAATATAACACAGTTTACCAGCAAATTCAAGTAACCTAGCATTTTATGCCGTTTTCTGAAAACTTTTCATTATATTTTTTTAATTTTCTGCTAGAAAATACAAGAAATTTTCCATTTTTCCAATCAGTTTCGCTGTTTTTCAATACCTAAGCAAAAAGAGTAGTTAGGTTAGTGAAAAGTCGTGGTATCAAACCGTTTGGATCAAAATCCAGCGGCGCTTGCTGAGGAAACAGATGCCACATCCTATAGCCGTAGGCGCCACAAACAACGACAATCAATGCCAGCCAAAAGTAACGATTTCGATTGATCCGCTGTACGACGGGTTTTTTCCAAAAAATGACAAGCAATAACAGCGGCGGAATCAACCAGAAAAGCGGATGGAAATAAAACGCGCCTGCTAGATCCCCTTTAAAAAGATGCAAGTAAGCGCGGGTCATTCCACATCCAGGACACGGCATTCCTGTCAGCAGCTTAAAGAGACACATTAATAATCGGTCCAATCATCTGAACTTTGGGGAACTACAGGGCTATCAGCAACCTCCCACAAATGGTTCATGTCCGATTGCAAGATGGCCATGTTGATGATGTCCAAACCAAACAGCGATAAGACGACAAACAAGACTTTATTATCATTTACTCGAGGGAATTTCGCTTTGTCTTGTGCACTGATAAAAATATCAGCGATCCGGTACCACCAGTAAATTTGATACAATCCGCAAGTGACGATGGTCAGTAAGACGGACATTCCTGGAGAAAGGCGATAATCTTCACTGTATTCTGTCAGATCTTGGGTCGTTTGATACAACCAGAAGAATGAATAGATGCCGCAAGTGATAATTGTGAGTAAAATCACCATCAAGATGGATTTTTTCTTAGATTCATAATTGTTGTACATCATTTACTCCTTTTAAAAGAATGTATTTTTTTACTTTTCTTTCAATTATACACGAATCCGAAAAAGTAGAAAGTCCTTTTAAAGGAAATTTATTTCCGTAATACTGAAAAAAAAAGAATGTAACATAAGCTGATTCATAAGCCAACCATCCGAAGGACACTGGTCCTGTAAAAAGAGTGCACCAGTGGCTTCCTGTCGGATAGACAACTCCTTCCCTCACTGCCCTTCGGATAGTTTAGACTTATTTTAACTTATATTACAATCTTCTTTTTATGCGAGATTAAACGCGGCTATAGTTTTTCACTTCTGCTGCCATGGCATCCACAAAGAGATTCAATTCTTCGACATTGGTTTCTTTGCTGCCATAGCGGCGAATATTAACCGTTGCATCATTGACCTCTTGGTCGCCTACAACTAATTGATAAGGAATTTTTTGCATTTGCGATGCCCGAATCTTGTAGCCCATTTTTTCATTGCGATCATCTACTTCCACACGTAAACCTTGTGATTGAAGACGTTCTTTGATTTCATAAGCATAATCACTGTGAGCATCCACCGAAACTGGAATGATTGTTGCTTGGATCGGTGCCAACCAAGTTGGAAATGCGCCTTTGTACACTTCTGTTAAGTAGGCCACGAAACGTTCCATTGTAGACACGATGCCACGATGAATCACGACTGGGCGGTGTGTATTTTCGCCATCTTCTCCAACATAAGTTAGATCAAAACGTTCTGGCAATAAGAAATCTAATTGGATCGTAGAAAGCGTTTCTTCCATGCCCAAAGCAGTTTTTACTTGAACGTCTAGTTTTGGACCATAGAAAGCAGCTTCCCCTTCCGCTTCAAAATACTCTAAATTCAATTCATCCATGGCTGCTTTTAGCATGGTTTGAGCATTTTCCCACATCGCATCATCGTCAAAGTATTTATCTTTGTTTTCAGGATCGCGATAGCTCAAACGGAAGCGGTAATCTGTGACATTGAAATCTTTATAGACTTCCACCATCAAATCCAATGTCCGTTTGAATTCATCTTTGATTTGATCAGGACGGACAAATGTATGTCCATCATTTAATGTCATTTCCCGTACCCGTTGCAATCCAGAAAGTGCGCCGGATTTTTCGTAACGGTGCATCATACCCAATTCAGCAATTCGAATCGGCAATTCACGGTAAGAATGAATATCATTCTTGTAGACCATCATGTGATGAGGGCAATTCATCGGACGAAGAACGAGCATTTCGCCATCCCCCATGTCCATTGGTGGAAACATATCTTCATGATAATGATCCCAGTGACCAGAAGTTTTATAAAGATCAACATTGGCCATGATTGGTGTATAAACGTGTTGGTAGCCTAAGCTTACTTCTTTGTCCACGATGTAGCGCTCAATGGTCCGGCGAATCGTTGCGCCTTTTGGTAGCCAGAATGGTAACCCAGCACCTACTTCTGGAGAAAGCATAAATAGATCTAATTCTTTTCCTAGCTTGCGGTGATCCCGTTCTTTGGCTTCTTCCCGTAAGCGAATGAATTCTTTCAAATCTTTTTTGTCAAAGAATGCTGTGCCATAGACCCGTTGCATCATTTGATTGTTTGAATTTCCACGCCAGTAAGCTCCAGCCACAGATAAAAGTTTGAACACTTGAATCCGTCCTGTTGATGGCACGTGAGGCCCGCGGCATAAGTCAACAAATTCTCCTTGTTGATAAGCAGTGATGGTTTCATCTTCTGGTAATTCACTGATCAATTCTACTTTGTATGGGTCTTCAGCAAATAGTTCCAGAGCTTCTTTTTTCGATAACACACGACGTTCGATCGGCAGATTTTCTTTGACGATTTTCATCATTTCAGCTTCAATGGCTGGCAAATCTTCCGCAGTTACAGGGTTTTCCCCATTGTCTGTATCATAGTAAAATCCTGTATCAATGGCTGGTCCCACACCAAAATGAATGTTTGGATAAAGGCGACGCATCGCTTGAGCCATCAAGTGGGCTGCTGAATGACGAACCAATCCTAAAGCATCTTCATGATCTGGTGTGACGATCTCGATTTGTGCATCTTCTTCAATTCCACGGTCAAGATCAATCAACTGACCATTGATTTTTCCTGCCAATGCTTTTTTCGCTAAACTTTTAGAAATCCCTTCAGCGATTTCTTTTGTTGTGACGCCCACTGCAAATTCCTTTTTAGCCCCATCTGGGAATGTCATTGTCACTGTCATTTGTTTTCCCCCTACTAATTTATTTGACCAATGAATAAGCTTGAACCAAAAAAAGTCCTAGTATCGGCATGCGATACTAGGACGAAAATTTCGTGGTTCCACCTAATTTCAAATACAGCCATGCTGTATTTCTTTGACGGGATAACGGTACGACCGCCTTTGTTTCAACAAAGGTTTGAAAAAGTGGTCATCCATTGGTTTTCTTCCAGGAAATTTTCAGCCGAGATTTCCCTCTCTTATCGAAGACTCTCAAATTCTGGTGTCTTTTTCATCAATCAATTATGGCTTCATTTAACCACTATCTGCTTAAAAAAGCAAGTAAATTATTTCCAATCACCATTAACCGCGTACTGGCCTTTTTTCATCTCGTTAATAATAACATGAATGTGTTCTTTAGGCGCACCGGTATTTTTGTGGACAGCTTCTGTGATATCTTTCATCATATTGGTCAATTGTTCTTCTGAACGACCTTCTACTAGCTCTACATGAATAAATGGCATAATCTTCACCCCTTGACTAGTATACGCTTCTTAAACTAGCCCTGCAATGCTCTTTTAGAGATATTCGGCTACACGAAAGAGGATCAGAAAGTACTGTCTGGCTTCATAGTGTCGCGGTATTGCGTCTATTTACGATCTGATTAATTCTTTTCTCAGTCTCGCCAGGCTTTCGAACGCCATTGGTGAATGTAGTTTTTCACTTTTTCTGCCTCTTCTTCATGATAGGAAAACTGATGTTGCCGGCTTACCTTGCGTGCAATTTCGTCAAAATTTTCTGCCATACGCCACAGGGATTCGCCACAAGAAGCGATGGAAGAAAAATCAAGGGTAGTCAATCTTTGAAAGGCTTCTTCAGACAAATAAAGCGGGAGATCTTTGTGGTTTTTACCGGTACTGAAATGATAGCCCGCTTGATGAGCCAAATACCAATCGTATTGTCGAAGCAACTCCTGCCAGCAAATTTGATACAAATGATCGGTTGCATAGAGCAGTTGATTTCTGACGAGTCCTTTGACCACATAAGTCGCTACCCACCAAAATTCATTGCAGCTGTCATAAAATGCGGCTTCTGTCGGCGGTTCGATCCAATAAACAGAACCATCAGGAAAATCCATTCCTTCCAGAAGCTCTTTTGGATCATAAAGACGTTCAAGAAAAGGTTCTTCCTGAAGCAGATGGATCAATTCAAGCGGACAAAGCATTAAATCAATACGATTTCCGTCTTCAAAATGCATTAAAAAAGTAAACCGTCCACCTAAAGAGGGCTCGGACAGCACTGAAGTTTCCGGTGTCTGCATAATCATGAGTGGACCAAACTTTTTTAACCAGCTAGGTTCTGCAAGTAATTCTGGCAAATTGTCTACAATATAAACGATGTCGTAATCCTGAAAGCGATCGCGTTTTACTTGGGGATTTTGACGAGAACCAGAAATCGCGATCGCTTGAACCCCAATTTCTTGGCCTACTTGTAAAATTAGTGCGGTCATTTCCGCTTCATTTCGCATGATGATCCTCCCATTCGTAAATCATTTTCTTTCACTGGCATATTTAAATTTTAACATAGTTCACTTTTCCCCACGACATTTGCAAAGAATATGTGCTATAATTTTATGTCGCAATTTTTTTAAGGAGGATTCCTTGTGAACGAACGTCAAAAAGAACAACTGCATGTCGATGATACCATCGCATTGATTCGAAAAGAACAACTGGTCTTAGCACAGCAAAAAGCAGATTTAGCTACAAAAATGGAAGATCAATTAAAAGAGATCTCTGAAAAGAAGATTCGCGGAGGCGATAGCGAAGCCTTTTATGAGTCAGTGATTGAATACCAGCAACATGAACAAGAACTGCTGTTAAAATATCAGACAGCGGAGTCCCAAGAAAAACGGGTCAAAACATTAGAAACTATGGCCAGCAATCCTTATTTTGCCAGAATCGATTTTCAAGAAGAGCAAGAAAAAGAAACCCTTTATTTGGGGATCGCTTCTCTGCGAAATCAACAAGAAGATACCATTGTCATCGATTGGCGAGCACCTATCGCTAATTTGTATTACGAAGGCGAACTAGGCGAAACTTTTTATGAAACAGAAACTGATCGCTTTACCGTTGAATTGTTGTTGAAACGTCAATTCAAAATTCAAGAAGGTCAAATTTTGTCTATGGTAGATACTTCGGAGATCATCAACGATGAGTTCTTGTTAGAAATATTGGATGAAGCCTCTTCCTCACAAATGAAAAATATTGTCTCAACGATCCAAAAAGCTCAAAACCAAATTATTCGGGATACTACCAGCAAGTTTATTTTGATTGAAGGAATCGCCGGTAGTGGTAAAACCTCCGCGCTATTGCAACGGGTGGCGTTCTTACTTTATCGCAATCGCAAATGGCTGGATGAAGAGCAAGTCTTGCTGTTCTCCCCGAATCATTTGTTCTCTGACTATATTTCAATGGTCTTGCCTTCTCTCGGAGAAAGTGAAGTGCCAACACGTACGTTCCATCATTTCATCCAACGAGCTCTGCCCCATTTTCAAATTACAAAAGAAACACAGCAAGAAGAAACCTTCTTATCAGGAGCAGACGATCGCATTGAAAAAATCAAAAGTAGTCTAAAACTGGTCCAATTGATTCAACGCTACGTGCAGAAGATTTCTACGATTGGTCCACTGTTTCGTGATTTAAAGGTGCAAGGTGAGACCTATATCACGAAAGAACAGATTCGCCGGTGGTATCAGGAGACAAATCAAGAACTCCCCTTGTATCAGCGCAGTCAATTACTACAAACAAAGTTATTGAAAAAAATCGGCGGCTTGGAAAAAGATGAAGCAAAAAAAGACTGGGTCAAAGAAGCGACTGAAGAACAGTTGCAACAACATTTTGCAAAAGATCCTTACCAAGAATACACCGAAGAAAATGAGCGCCGGTTGCGGAAGCAAATCCGGCAACAGATCGTCAAGAAGAAATTCCGTTCATTGACTCGCGGCGTCAAACAATACCAATTTATCAATCAAACCAAGCAATATTTGCATTTTCTACAAGCAGTTCCTGAGTCACTGTTAACGAATCAAGCCATTCAGCCTGAAGAGTGGCAGCAACACATCCGCCTGTTGCGGGAAGGTTTGCGCCAACGTCAACTAACCCAAGAAGACGCAGTACTCTTCTTCTTGCTAATCAAACAGCTCTATCCGTTATATGTGGAAGAAAAAGCTCGATTTATCTTTATTGATGAAATGCAGGATTTCCCACCTGCGCAAGTGGCACTTTTACGTCAATTGTATCCGAAAGCAGGAATCACTTTATGTGGCGACTTGAACCAAAAGGTCTACGGGAACGAAACGATCGTCGGTTCATTAGAGGAATTGTTCCCGACTGACAGTGTGACTCGTTACCAGCTAAAAACCAGCTATCGGTCAACAAAAGAAATCACCGATTTTGCCAATCAATTTTTAACTGGCGCCGATCAAGTGGAATTGACCGCTCGCAAAGGGGATCTCCCTCAAGTGATCCAATCAAACGACGAAACAATCGGTTTGGACTACTTGCAGCAAGCACTGGCCAAATCACAGGCCCACTGGCGCACTGCCATCATCTGTAAGACAGCCGAAGACTGCCGAAATCTCTACGAGCAATTGTCTGAAGAAATGCAAGCACAAGTCCAGTTGATCACATCAGAAGAAGATTTTATGAAACGAAAAACGATGATCTTCCCTGCCTTTTTAGCTAAGGGACTGGAATTTGATCAAGTGTTCTTATGGACTTATGGCACGTCTTTTGTCACAGAACAAGATCAATTGATTTTCTATACGATGGCAACTCGTGCGATGCACCAGTTGGTTGTTTTACAAAACAACAAGAACCAACTGATAGAGAAAGCCGATCCAGCAAGCTATTCACTGCAGTTACTTTAAAAGAGCAAAAAAACGAGAGTGCCGGATTATCCGTAAACTCTCGTTTTTTTGTGCTCCCTGTTTATTCCGATCCTAAAGCATCTTTTCTTTTAGATCATGGATCGATCGCATTGGTTTAAAATGCTTCTCTTTGTACTTTGATTGGCTCAGCCTTTTAGTTCTCCAATAAACAATCTCGTTTCTGGATATTTCATCGCGACAATCGTTAAAATCATCTGAAGTTCTGATACATTTTCTTCATTGTCAGGGTCAAAGATTTTACTGTGTTTCCCGATACTGCCATTATCGATCAAACGATAGATGCGATTCCATTCCATAAATTGGTCCACATCTGTAAAATGACTCAAAGGAAAACCAGCGCCATCTAAAATTTCGGTTAAACGAAACGCAATATACGAACTGTCGATGACATATTCCTTTTCTGGATCAATTTGGCTGCTTTTTTGAAAATCAATGATTGCTTTTTCGGGACGATGAAGCAACAGCCACTCTAAAAGCAGGAAAAAGCCTTCCATCCGATAATGATCCAAAAACAAACGCTGAGATGCCTCTGATACCCTAAACACCAAAGGGATCAAGAAATGGCGTTTATAAATCAGTAATGGCGCCCGATCGACGGTGACATTCAAATAACGATTCAAATAGGTTGCTCCGCGAAACCCACCTAAACGATATCCTTCTACACCATATTTTTTGTATTTGCGGCACAGTGCAGAACAATCAGAAACTGACACAGATACTTCAGCTAATTTGTCGTAGCCGCTTAAAATCCGATCAAAAGGTTCTAAAACGATTTTTTCTTCCAACTCTGCCGCTCCTTTCCAACTCGTTATGTTTATCAAATAAATAGTAACACAAAAAAAGCGAATAAACCAAGAGAAATACCCCTCTGTTTTTCGCTAAAATGACAGATAAATCCATAAAACACCCTTGAAAGCTACTGGACCGACCTCCAGAAGTTAGATTTTGCGTCTAACTTTTTCGAGTCGGCACGAGTAAAACGTTCAAGGGTGCTTTTATACTTACTCTTCTTCGCTGTCTGCTACGTTATGATAAACGCTTTGAACATCTTCCAAATCTTCTAGTGCATCGATCATTTTTTCAAATTTCTCAAGATCGTCACCTGTCAAAGTCACTTCGTTTTGAGGGATCATTTACATTTCAGCAATTGAAAACTCCGTGATACCTTTTTCTTTCAATGCTTCTTGGATTACATGGAAATCACCAGGTTCTCCATGGACGATGATTTGTCCGTCTTCTTCCAGCACATCGCGCACATCAATGTCTTTTTCCATCAAATATTCTAAGATCTCGTCTGCATCCGTGCCGGAAAAACCAAATAATGCCGTATTATCAAACATGTAAGCAACTGCTCCAGAAACACCCATGTTCCCGCCGTTTTTACCAAAAGCAGCTCGTACATCTGCTGCTGTCCGGTTAACATTATTCGTCAATGTATCTACGATGACCATTGAACCATTTGGGCCGAAGCCTTCATAGCGCAATTCGGAGTATTGTTCATCCCCTGAACCTTTTGCCTTTTCAATTGCCCGGTCAATGATATGTTTTGGCACATTGTATGTTTTTGCACGTTCAATAACAAAGCGCAATTTTTGGTTCGCATGAGGATCAGGATCACCTGATTTTGCTGCCGCGTAGATTTCGATTCCAAATTTTGCATAAACTCGGCTATTATTTGCATCTTTAGCAGTTTTCTTTGCTACGATATTTGCCCATTTACGACCCATAATTTCACTTCGCTTTCTTTATAATCAAAATTCCTTAATCATTATACTTGTGATTTCCTGTTCTGTGAAGTAATTTCAGTTTAATTCTTTAGAAAAATAGGTGAACGACCAAAATTTTGTTCCGCAATCTTTGGTGATGCCAACTGATAAATTTGGTCTACCCGTAAAGAATAACCGAAACGCTCACTTTCCTTTTTACCAAATTTAGAAATAAGCGGCAACGGGGAAGCCTTTTTGACTTGCTTTAAATAGCTTTGCCCTGCTGGTGTAAAACCTAAAATACGAATCCCCGTGTCCTTTTGCGCTTGATGGACTTCTTCGCTGGTTGCTTGAAACAATAGATAACACATCAGTCGCTGTAGTCTAGCTCTAGTATACCGTTTTGTTTTCAGTAAAGCCATAAAATCCGCAAAAGAGGAAGCGTGTAAACAATCTTTGATCCGATATTCTAATCCTTCTGTCACTTGATAGCGGGTTTTCAACTGTTCAAAAGGTGTAGCGATAAGCTGATACTGCAACAATGGCCAAAAAGTTTCCCAGTCAACCCATGGTCCTAGCAGATTCTTTCCCACGCTTTGAGGCACATATGCTTGTATTTCTTGCCCGCTCTTCACAGCTTGGCGAATAGCCGTTGCACTAGCAATCTCCCCGTGAGGCAATTCCTGCGAGTGATAAGCTGCTTGTTTGCGGGGAATGGGAAAAAGTTTCATCGGCGTTGGATATTGCAGATTTTCCCAGGCATAGCGCATGCCTAAAATATGATTGGGTAAACGCGCTTCGGTCAAAAATTCCGGATATACAGCAGCAAAAGCCCTATGCATTTTTTGCGTATAGGTCTGGTTCTCAGAAGTATTTTCTTGAAAAAGCTGATCGATCAATTCCTGATTGTTTTCTTCAAACCGGGCAAATGCTTCGTAATCAAATGGTTCGGGGGCGTCTGTTCCAAAACACAAAGAGGAACAACCTAAGGAGTGAAGGATCTTGATTGCTCCTTTAGCAAAAAAATCTGCCGATTGAACGGACCAAGCCGGCGGCAATTCCACCACTAAATCCACACCATTTTCAAGCGCCCCCCGAGCACGCTGCCATTTATCAATGATTGCTGGCTCTCCTCGTTGCAGAAAATTGCCACTCATTACTGCCACCACTACCTCTGCACCAGATTTTTTTCTGGCTTCTTGGGCATGAAATTTATGGCCGTTATGAAAAGGATTATATTCTACCACAATCCCGCAAGCCTTCATATCTCCCATTCCTTTCTGTCGTCGGCACAAAAGATCTACGTGCTTCTTAATCTAAAAAAACCGCAAACAATCAACGCTTGCGGCAGACAAAGAACCAACGACGGCTCTTTTCATTTGGCGGACTATCAATAAAGTCTGCATACATTTCGATTTCGGAAAAACCAGCATTTTCGAGCATTCGTTGATAACTTTCCAATGAATACGTGCGTTCCTGATGTAATTCATCGATGCGTTGAAAGGTGCCATCCTCATTTTGCACAAAAAAAGTTAGGAAATGTTCGATGCTGTGGGGAGCTTCGCCTTGATAACTTTCCCACAAAAAGGCAAACTCATCTGTTTGGTAATGGTAATTGTAGTCAGGAAAGACTTCATCGATCTGATAAGTAGAATGCACATCAAACATAAAGACTCCATCATCGCACAAGCTATTGTAGACACCATCGAAAACCTGTTGAACACTCTGCTCATCTTCCATATAACAAATCGAATCAGAGTAACAAGTAATTGCTTCGTAGGTACCCACATCCGTCAAATCAAGCATGTCTCCTTCAACAAATTGAATCGAGGCTTCTTCTTGTTCTGCTCGCTGACTGGCGATCATCAGCATTTCTTCTGACAGATCCAATCCAGTAACAGTAAAACCGGCTTTAGCGAATTCGACAGCTAATGCCCCCGTTCCGCAGGCTAGTTCCATGATATGTTTTTTTTCGCCTAAATGACGGCAAGAAAAATCCAGCCACTTTTGATAGAGACTGGAATCCATTACTTCGTCATAGACGAAAGCAAATGTTTCGTAGGCCATGATTACGCCACGACCCATTCATTCAGGTCAACAAGCGGTGCATCTGACCATAATTTTTCTAAATTGTAGAAGGCACGTTCTGAAGCGTTGAACACATGAACGATGACATCTCCAAGGTCGATCAAGACCCATTTTCCGCCATCTTTTCCTTCAACACGGCGAACCTCCACTTGGTTTTCTTCTTCTTTGTCAAGAACCTCATCGATGATGGCATTGATTTGTCTTTCGCTGTTCCCTGAACAAATCACAAAGTAATCCGCCAACAATGAAATCTCCCGGACATCTAATGCCATAATGTCTTCGGCATGTTTTGAATCTGCTGCTTTCACAGCAATTTCTAAAATTCTCTGGCTATCTATGGTAATTCCCTCCTAATGGTTTGCGACCCAATGATTGTATGTTTCAATCGTCTTTGGATAAATTGGTGCTTCCTTTTCAATCAAATAAAGCAATGTATGTTTCGTTTCATAAGCTACTGCAGCGTCAAGATCAATCATAGCTAATTCACGGGCTTCTTTCACACCGGGAAATGACCGGCCAGGTTCGATATAATCGGCAACGTAAATGATCTTATCCAACAAACTCATTTCTGCAGCACCAGTCGTATGGACACGGATGGCTTGCAGGATTTCTTCGTCATCGATGCCTAACTCTCGCTGAACAAAATCGGCTCCCACAATACCATGCCAGATGGCATTACTCCAGTTGAGTAAATCCAAATCAAAACCGTCCCGCCGGATGACAAGCTGAAATTCTTCGTCAGGCCGTTCTTTGGCATAATCGTGTGTCAACGCAGCAATACTGGCTTTTTCCGGAGAAGCGCCGTATTTTTTTGCTAAAGCAACGGCGGTTTTTTCCACCCCAAGTACATGCTGAAATCGTTTTTGACTCATGTGCATTTGGACTTCCTGCATCAATAATTCTCTTTCAGCAGACGTATACTGTTGGCTATTCATCCAGATACAGCCCCTTTTCTTGAATATAGTGTAACACATTTTCTGGCAATAAGTAGCGGATCGAACATCCTTGTTGCACTTTTTTACGAATTATTGTAGAACTGATATCCATCAAAGGCACATCGATCCAAATGATCGGATAGGGTGTTTCAACGGGATAATTAGGACGGCGAACCCCAACGAAGGTCACCAACTCCATCAATTCATCAATCCGATGCCATTTTGGCAAGTATTGAACCATGTCCCCACCAATAATAAAGTAGTAACTTGTATCTGGGTTCTTTTCGGTCAATTCTTTCATCGTATCAAAGGTATAACTTTTGCCCTTGCGATTCAGCTCAATGTCTTCAATCGCAAAGCGAGGATTATCCGCAATCGCTAACTCTAACATTGCCAGACGATGAGCAGCTGGAATCGTCTTTTTTTCATCGACATGCGGCGGAAGGTACTCAGGCATAAAATAGACTTTATCCAAGCCCAAAGCTTGCCCAACTTCTTCACCCATGATCAAGTGTGTGTAGTGGACGGGGTTAAAATTTCCACCCAATATTCCCACTTGTTTTTTAGGCGCTTGATAAGCCGCTTCTGTTGTATATAAGGTCTGAACCTTGCCAAACGAATTTCCTTGCATGTCAAATCACTCCTATAATGAACGTACTTTTACAGAGATTTTTTGATATTTTTCTTTTCTAGATGGCTTGAATAATACGATGACCCGTCCAATGATTTGGACCACCTCACATTGGATGGCATCACTGATTGCCGCAGCTGCATCATCCGCCACTTCATCGGTGTTTTGTAATAAAGATACTTTGATCAATTCTCGTTTTTCTAATGCTTCTTCAATCTGATTGATCATGGCGTCGTTCAATCCGCCTTTACCAATCTGAAAAATCGGTGTTAAATGATGCGCTTCACTGCGTAAGAAACGCTTTTGCTTTCCTCTTAATTCCATGTTCTGCCTTCTTCCTTTAAATTAATGCTTTCCGTTTGATCACATCGACACCTTTCGGCGCCCAACCTGCAACCACCACTGGTTTTGTGACTGTGATCCAGCCTAAACCGGCAAAAACGATATCTGTTTTTTCTTTGATCGAAAACTCAAAGCGAACCAATTCCGGAAAATCAGCTAACTCATCAGGACGAGGTGGTTGTAAAAGACCACCGACATGTTTTTGATAAAAGTCATCCGCTTTTTCTAGTTTCGTGCGGTGCAACATCACATCATTCGCGACATAAGCAACGAATGAGCTGCGTTCTCCTTGAATAAAGTCAAAGCGTGCCAGGCCGCCAAAAAAGAGCGTTTGTCCGGCATTCAACTGATAGATTTTGGGTTTGATCTCTTTCGTTGGTGCAACGATTTTTAAATCTTTTTTTCCAAGGTAGTGGGCCATCTGATGGCGATGGATGATTCCAGGGGTATCAATCAAGAAGTGCCCATCGTCAAGAGGAATCTCAATCTTATCTAATGTAGTCCCTGGGAAACGAGAGGTGGTAATCAATTCTTGAACTCCCGCCGTCTGCTTAATGATTTGATTGATCAAGGTTGATTTACCGACATTGGTAACCCCCACAACATAGACATCCCGTCCTTCACGGTAATGGTCGATGGCTTCCAATAATTCTGTCATTTCGGCAGCTTTTTTTGCACTGGTCAGTAAAACATCGACGGGGCGCAAACCGGCTTCGTGGGCCCGTTCTCTCATCCATTGCGTCATTTTTGATTTCTTCAATGATTTTGGCAAGATATCCACTTTGTTTCCAACCATTAACACCGGGTTGTCTCCCACAAAACGATGAAGGCCAGGAATCAGCGATCCGTTGAAGTCAAAAATATCGACTACATTCACAATCAATGCATCTTTTTGACCAAGCTCGTTCAATAAACGCAGAAAATCATCGTCTGTCAGCGAGACATCCTGGATGTCATTGTAATGGCGCAAGCGGAAACAGCGTTGACAATAGACTTCCCCGGATTCAAGTCCTTTTTCTAATGCAGAGAGTGGTGTATAACCGATCTCTGTTGAATTTTCTGTCTGGATCAGCGCGCCACAGCCAATACAATGAATCATTTCTTCGTTCATTATCAAATTCCACCTCGCCATTTCATTTCTGGATTATGTTTTAATAAATACTTCATAATTCTTCGCTCCAGCAAACGATTGAATTGTGTCTTCCATGAATCCGTATTGATGATTGGCTTCACTAAGATACTGCGGACACCGGCGCGATTTGCTCCCTGAATATCCGTCATGATTTGATCCCCGATCATCACAACATCGTCTTTAGTTAATCCCAATTGACGATACCCTTGCTTGATTCCCCGAGAAAAAGGCTTCAACGCCCGATGGACATATTGCAACCCAAAGGGAGCAACTGCCCGAGCCACTCGTTCACTGTTATTGTTTGAAACCACGATCACTGGGATCCCGGCATTCTTCATTTCCAGCAACCAGTTTTTTAGCTCTTCACTACCATCAGGATCATTCCAAGCAATCAACGTATTATCAAGATCAGTTAGAACCGCTTTGATGCCTTGCTGTTTAAGCTGGTGTGGGGTGATCTGGTAGATGGCATCGACCATCCAAGTTGGTTTAAATTTTGAAAACATAGATTCTCCTTGATTATTATTATTC
>NZ_JALAHI010000122.1 GCF_022711995.1 Enterococcus sp. | reverse complement strand
TAGTCGTTGGTAAAGACCGCATTGCCTTCATAACTAGCTGTTGCTTCCAATTGTCCTTCATTGTCTTTGACGCTTACAGTTACTGGAATCTCGGAGTTATCGTACGTAATCGTACTGTCGTCACCGACTTTTTCACGGATCGTGTAATTGTAGTCACCAGCTTTGTCGTACGGAATCGCATCGAAGTAGATTTTCCCTGTGCCATCGTTGGTTTGGCTTTGAATCACTTGTCCTTCTTGATCGACTAATTCAAAGGTGAATTCTCCTGCGACGAGCGAACGGCCAGTCAAGACTTTCTCAGCTTCCAACACTACACTGCCGGCTTTTGGTGTGTAGTCGTTGGTAAAGACCGCATTGCCTTCATAAGTCGCTGTCGCTTCCAGTTGTCCTTCGTTGTCCTTCACGCTTACTGTTACTGGTACTTCAGTCGTGTCATAGTCAATCGTGCTATCTTCCCCAGATTTTTTACGGATCGTGTAATTGTAGTCACCAGCTTCTTCATATGGAATCGCATCGAAGTAAACTTTTCCGCTACCATCATTGGTTTGACTTTGAATTACTTGCCCCTCTTGATCGACTAATTCAAAGGTGAATTCTCCTGCGACTAGTGAACGGCCAGTCAAGACTTTCTCAGCTTCCAACACTACACTGCCAGCTTTTGGTGTGTAGTCGTTGGTAAAGACCGCATTGCCTTCATAACTAGCTGTTGCTTCCAATTGTCCTTCATTGTCTTTGACGCTTACAGTTACTGGAATCTCGGAGTTATCGTACGTAATCGTCCTGTCGTCACCGACTTTTTCACGGATCGTATAGTTGTACTCACCGGCTTTGTCGTATGAAATCGCATCAAAGTAAACATTTCCGGACACATCGTTGGTTTGGCTTTGAATCACTTGTCCCTCTTGATCGATCAATTCAAAGGTAACTTCCCCTGTTACCAGCGAACGACCGGCTAATATTTTATCGGCTTCCAATACTACACTGCCAGCTTTTGGTGTATAGGTATTGTTAAAGACCGCATTACCTTCATAACTGGCGTAAGCTTCCAGTTGTCCTTCATTGTCTTTCACATTTACAGTCACTGGTACTTCAGTCGTGTCATAATCAATCGTACTGTCATCACCAGCTTTTTCGCGGATCGTATAGTTGTACTCACCGGCTTTGTCGTACGGAATCGCATCAAAGTAAACTTTACCGCTACCATCGTTGGTTTGGCTTTGAATCACTTGTCCCTCTTGATCGACTAACTCAAAGGTAAATTCCCCATCTACTAGCAAGCGACCAGTCAACACTTTTTCAGCTTCCAGCACTACACTGCCGGCTTTTGGTGTATAGATGTTAGTGAAGACGGCGTTGCCTTCATAGGTGGCATTGGCTTCTAGCTGTCCATCAACATTTTTCACCTCTACTTTAACATTCAATCTTGTGTGATCGTAGTCAATCGTAGGATCGTTTCCTTCTTTTTCATAAATCGTATACGTATAGATACCTTCCTTTTGGTAGGTGATTTCATCAAAGAAAATATCCTCGGATTCATTTCGCTTTTCTTGTAAGATATTGTTGTATTCATCTTCCAACACAAAAGTGAACTCTTCATTTTTTAACGAACGACCTTCTAGCAGCTTCTTAGCCGATAAGGCTAGACTGGTCTCTCTGGCTTCTTTTTTGTTTGCCAATTCAAAAATATAATCTACTTGTTGACTAGAAATGGTGAATGTATATTCGTTTTCATCTCGTTGATACCCATTTGGCGCCGCCGTTTCTTGGATTTTATAATTTCCGTAGCGAAGGTCGGATAAACGATCTACTTCTTTTTCTCCTTGAATCAGCTTGTTGTTTTTAACAATGAGATCAGGAAAAATAATTTCATAATTCCCTTCAGCATTTTGGCGACTCAGTTGGAAATGTGCCTCCTCAGAAATTCCACTATCTTTATCGCTTTCGGCGTCATATTTGATGATTGCCAATGAGCCATTCGTTCCAGTAGAGGTGCCGCTACCGTTGGTTGATTTGACTGTCACATCTTTCGTTACTTGATGAATTTCAGTAGTACCGCCCTTGAGAGTAGCATCATTAGAAACAATCTCATTATTACGTATCCCTGGATCGAGTTTCGTTTGATAAACAATAAAGTAAGGACTGTCAATGTCTTGCTCAAAAGCAATACTTAAAGTAAAGGTACCATTACTACCATCTGTCGTGACTTTCGGATTGTTTTCATTGTTGAAAGTGACTTTCTCACCTTTTTCCCATTGATTTCCTACTTTGACAGCTTTGTAGACATCCACGATTACTTTTCCTGTTTCATCATACAAGAAAGCTTGTTGATTATAGTTGATCGTATCCTCTACAACGGCATTCTTGATCGTTCGGCTATCTTGGTTGATCAAAACTTCCCAGTCCAGCAAACGATTGTTCTCGGTATTTTGGACACCTGTCTTACTGATCCAGCTGTCTTTAGCAGATTTATCCACTTGTGCTTCTGCTTTCAGCGTGGTATCGCCATCTGTTAAAGAAATCATGTTTTTATATCTAAAGGTATCTTCCGCAGCATCAGTTGCGATGAAAACGGCGATTGTTTCCGAGGTGTCTTTCAGCAACTCGATACTGATTTTTTTAGTAACAGGATCATAAGTCAGCTTATAGTCATCCTCCGTTAATTTTTCTTTCAGAGACTTCACTTGATTCCCAGTTCCAGAAACTTCCACCGAATAAACGGATGCTTCTCTGAACGTTTGCCCAGCCTGTAATTGGTCTTCGATCACAGTTCCTTGATGAAGCGTTGATTTGTAGGTATTGAATAACCCCATCCAAAATACTTGATCACTAGAAGCAATGTCTTCAGAAAAGACATTTGGGAAAGTTTTACTGAACACCGCTTGAAGATAAGCTTTCACATCGCCGCCTTTGGGAATGAAGAGACCGGCTTTCAATGCATTCAATATCCAAGTCGTATCCAACCATGAATTGGCTTGCGCTGCTTCGGTGAATGAGTGACCATCGATCTCATATTCTGCAAACGCAGCATTGGTGAATCGTGTTTGAGACCCACCTAATTCAATCTGTTTAGGAATGTTAAAGGTTGTTTTGAATTTTACAGTGAATTTGTCTGATGTATTCGTATTACTTCCTAGGAGCTTGATTTGAAATCCTGATTCATATTCAAAACTATTTTGACCCGAGGTAGTGGCGTGCAGCTTAGTCAACTCATACTCCGAAGCATCTAAGTCTCTGCTTACTCCGGCTTTATTGGTTGCGGTAATCACCAATGAATCTTCAATCAATTCTAGCGCACTGATATTTGTACCTGCAATTTCTTGGTAGCGATCGGTAATGACTAGATTGTCTATTTCTTGATTGGTTTGGTTGACCACTACTTGCCATTGCATGGTTTGATCTTGATAATTCTTGGCTACAGCCGTTTTCGTCACACCAATTTTGCTAGTTGGTGTCACTGTTCCCGACCCACTATACGAATTTGTTTTGTCATCTTTGACCGTGAGGTAATTGGTGATTCTGGTACTCGTTAAAACAGGATCAAAGAGTTGTGTCTCATAACGAATGATGTATTGTCCTGCATGATCAAAGACCATTTGAAATTGAACCAGCTGATCCTCTTTTTTGATTTCTCCAGCCTCATTAAAATGCCAATCATTCGTAACACTATTGTCACTCTTGTTTTTCACCACTATCGAGTCAGGCACTAAATAATGTAATGCATTCTCTGAAAGAGTTCCGGAATACGTTTTGTCTGTCATCACTGCGCCATCCGTACTCAGATCCAATGAAACTTCCCACATTGCTCGTCCGGTGGTTTCATCGTAGCCTAAGAAGCGTTTATACTCTGAGGATTCATGGTAGCTAACAGTTGCTTCTGCCGATTTATCATGAAAATTATCCCCCGTAATTTGGGCGATATTCTTAAAACTTTCAATAGAAGTATCATTGACCACACTGTTGATTTCAATTTTAACCGGTCGATCAATTTTCTGATTAAACGTAAAAGTTCCCGTGGTCGTATTATAGGTATACAGGTTCGTGGTTCTGACCCAATTTTGTCCATCATAAAGATAGCCGTATGAATGAGAGTAGGATAGCCCCTGAGGCAGTTTATCTGTTACAACGACATTGTCGAGGTTTTTTCCTTCCATATTAAAAACAATTTCCCATACCACAGAACCACTGGCGTTGACGGTTCCGCTCTTTGTGATATCGATTTGGTAAATAGGTAGAGTTATCAGAATTTCTTTACCGTCTCGATCATAAATCCCGGTTTCGATCACCACGTCGTCGGTTTGAGATGTCACTTTTAATTCTGTTTCTAAAGTAATGGTCCCGCTTCTGCCGGACAAATTTTCGGCAGCTTCATTAAAAACAATCTTTAACTCACCACTTGAGCTTAGATAAAATTCACCCAGCGAACCACCGCCATCAGAACGCTCAAGTGTTCCAGACACTTCGTTATGAACTGCAAAATAATTTGGTAACTGATAGGTATAGTAGTCTCCGCTTTTGATTTCTTCTTGGTCAGACAAAGACCAATCAAAATGAATTTTGACATTATCGTTATAAAATGGTGGATTGCTCTCAGTAAATGGCTGATCATCCATATCTGTGATGCTTACATTATCAAACAATTGTAAGCCACGAGCGTTTAAGTTAGGATCGGCAGCATAGGGAACAACTTCTTCTTGTGTAGATTCACTAGGTGCTCTCGGCTGAATACTGTTTTGATTCAACTCTGCGGACGAAGATTCAGGAGTCGTTGAAGCGGTCGTTTTTTCTTGTTGACTGGTGGGCGTCTCTGCTGCGGACTGACTCGTACTTTGTTCTGATTCTGTTTCGGAAACAGGTGTTGATTCTTGTGTTTCTGTAGCTGAGGGTGCTTGGATGGATTCACTCTCAGCTTCTATATTTGAAACCATTTCAGCTACTGCGATTGCTGGGGTACAAAAAGTGGCCCCTAATAAAAGCAACAAGCTCAAATATGCACATAGTTTTTTATTCATATTTACTCTTCCTCTCTATTAAAACAACTGGTCCTTTTTCTAAAAAACTCAATTTTTTTCTGGCTTCAAAATCAAATTTTCCTAAAGTAACCAACAAATAAATTTTTTCATACTTGCACCAAGCTCATAAATGATTTGCGTCTTCTTCCAAAAAACAACAATCCGTTGATGCACCAGGAGTTATCCCCAATTCTCCCGTTGAATAACATACCTTTTTTAGAGACGTTCAGCGGCAGTGGTCCTTAAAAAAGCGTGCGTTATCTCACCCTTATTTTCCCAAATTTAACAGCAACGAAGTGTTCAAAAAAAATCATTATTCATATTTTTTTGACTATTTGAAAAAACGTGCTACCATCTATACATAACTATTTGGAGGAAAGCTATGTTCAGAGAATTATTGTCAACTGCTTCACAAGTGAAATTGCAGTTGATCGAGAGCTTATTGAACGATTCCCATTGTTTTATTGCTGATTTACTCGCTGAATTTGACCTATCTTTGTCGTTGTTTAGAAAGTACGTGACAGAAATCAATCATGATCTGTCCTTCCTTAAAATAAGTATCGATGCTCATTCCCTTGTCAGTCTGGAATTACACTCCTTTGCCGCTCGCTCTGATGTCTATAGCTTTTTTTTGGCTGAATCTTCCGCATTCAAATTATTAGAACTACTGTTTTCATCCCACTTTTCCAGTTATGAAACATTGGCCATCGAATTGAATCTCAGCAAGTCATCCATCATTCGCTTGATCAAAAAAATCAATCTGGAAATTCAGCCATATGATTTCCATATCGAAAAAAAACCGATCCGATTAGCAGGAAACGAAATCAATATTCGCCAATTTTATGCCGTTTTCTTCTTGGAGAAATATCAACATGAGTTTAGAGATGCTAGTAAGAATCAGGAACAAGAGTTTTTGAAAATTGCTCAGTTATTTGCTGCGGCAACACCGTTGAAACTTTACTTTTCCGATATCCGAAAAATCGCCTTTATCATTTATGTTCATAGTAGAAGGGATCGCCTTTTTGCTTCCAAACCTGCTGGAGACAAAATCGAATATTTTCTAGAACGAATCGACCTCGCCGATTTTTCACACTATCAACGATCGTACTTAGAAAAAGTAATGGGTTATTTAACTTCCCATATCACGGCCGATCCTACTATTTATTCGCAAGTGAGACAGACCTTTCTGCATTTGACGAAGCAGATTTTTGACAAATACGATTACGAAGAGACTGATTTCCAAGAAAAATTAACTGCCGTTACCTTCAAATACTTGCTAGAAACGAATTTGAATGTCCCCTATTGCATTTTGAATGATCGACTGGCTCGATTTGCCGCTAACTGCGATTATGCGCAGCAAGCTGTCAATCGCGAGATTATTCGATTGGTGACCCATTCGGAACTACCAGCGATTCGACCTGCGACCATCAATCATTTGATTTATATTTTCCATACGTCTTTTCCGCTTTTTGCAAAGCAGATCATCGATCAACATGCGAATTATCATCTTGCTTTGCTTTACGACACGAATGGGGATCATACCGAAATGATCCGAACTCAAATCAAACAATTCGTTCCTTATGATTTGACGATCACGATCTTGAATCCGTTAGACTCTTTTTCGATTCCTGCAGTCAAGGAGCCCTATGATTTAATCATCGGAAATATCGTTCCTCCCTCTCAGAAGATTCCTTTCAAAGCGACAGATATTTTCATTACTCGTGAAGAAATCGGCTTTATTGCCAGGAATATCCAAGAAAAAGCGATCCAGCAGATTGAAAAAAAGCCTCCTAGCAATCTTCACTGAAACGTGAAGGTTACTAGGAGGTTTTGAATTTATTCAAGTAGCTGACTCGATTTTTGCCGTTGAAGGAGTTGATCTTTGTTCTCCTTGGATTCTTTCAATGAGAGAGAGTAGATTAGCCTTCGTCTGATTTGCACCAAACAGCTCACTGCCAGGTTCCAAAATGCGGCCAGCGGCAAGTCCACCGATCACTACCGGATCAAAGCCAAAATCATCAACGATTTTAGCCGTTTGGTCTACAGCTTGGGCATCATCCCCAGCGATAGCAATAGCTTTTCTATTTGGCGCGCTATGTGGCCGAGCTTCAGCTTCAAGATCATGATACCCCATGTGATTAAACGCCTTGATGACGTTACTCTCGTGGAGATAATGTTGGACTCTTTCTGATGAGCTTTCTTCAATAGTCGAATAAATGGCATCCTTACCATCCACTTCCCACCAGTAGTTCATCGCATCGATCACTAGCTTACCAGCTAACTGCTCTTTAGAAATCGACGGATAGTTGCTTAAAGGGATCGCTAATAAAATGATAGGCATCTCCGCCAAGAGCTCTTCTACGTTCGTAACTTTTGCCCCAGGAGCGAGTATTTCAACGGCCAAAGCATTCTTTTCAGCTGGTTTTCTGCTGGCGATCCAAACTTCATAGCCTGCTTCTGCTCCTAATTTAGCTAAAGCAAGACCTAACTTGCCAGCCCCTAAGATACCAATTCTAGATTTTTCCATTATTTTTCACCTGATCTCAATAATTCTTTGACCCGTGGGATAACTTTTGTACCATAAAGTTCGATAGTCCGTAAACGGTCCTTTTGTAATTGTCCACCGGTTCCGTAAACAAGATCAAACCGTTCGACGCCGACTTGCGGCATCATCCGCGCTATTTTTTGCGCTACCGTTTCAGGACTGCCAACATAGTAAGAACCATGTTCTACTTCAAAATCAAAACGTTCTTTCGACATTTCGGGCCAGCCACGGTCTTCTCCGATTTTATCCATACTTTTCTTGATATAGTGCCAACCAATCTCGTATGCTTCCTCGTCCGTCTCAGCAATCACGCCGTGGGAATGCATCCCTACCGGAAGAAT
>NZ_JALAHI010000121.1 GCF_022711995.1 Enterococcus sp. | reverse complement strand
GTTAAATAGCTGTTGACAGCGCTTTATATTGATGTTAATTTAACGGTGTAAACAATAGGAATTTTATTGGTATTGAAAAAAAGTAAAGTGATTCTATTTGTCGTTTTACAAATAAGTTAAATAATAGGAGAGTGGAAAAAATGAAGTTTCGTAAAGCAGCTATGGTACTAGGGACGACGTTATTGTGCGGTATGGCTTTGACAGCGTGTGGAAGTGGCAGCAGCAACGCAAGCAAGAGTTCGGAAATTTTGTTATGGTCATCGACAACTGGACCGGATGGAGAAAAAATCAAAAAGACGATTGATGAATACAATGCGACGGATCCGGATTTTAAAGTGAAACTAGTCAGTATGCAAGGGGATACCTTCACCTCCAAACTAACCACAGCAGGTAAATCTGGTAAAGGCGTGCCAGATTTAGCATTAGTCGCTTCAGAAGCACTGCCAACTTACAAGAACCAAGAGATGCTGGATTCGTGGGATGACATGATCAAAGGTACAGAGCTGGATCGCAGCAATTACGTTGAAGCAGCTTGGGATACCGGCACGCTTGAGGACAGCCAATATGGGATCCCAGCCACCATGGGGTCGTGGGTCATGTATTACAACAAAGATTTGGTAGATAAATATGTTCCCGGGGCATTAGATGACGGCATCGTGACTTACGAAGAAATCAGACAAGCAGGTGAAAAAGCAAAAGCAGATGGTGTTTACAGCTTTGGCTATACCTGGGGAATGCAGAACTATTCCAATCTGTACCAACAAATGGGCGGACAATGGCAAGACCAAGAGGGCAAAATCAATATTGATAATGAGTATTCTTACGATACAGTCCAAGAATTTAAAGATTTGTATGATGCCGGTTATATGGTGCCAGATGGCGAAGATGCCAATAAATTATTTGCCAATCAACAGTTGATTTTCCTTCCCGAAGGAACGTGGATGTTGAGCAATATGGAAGAAATCAGTGACTTTGAATGGGGAGAAACCTTCACTCCGCAATGGGATGCAGAAAAGATCGTCCAAGGCTCCGGCGTCGATCAGTTTGCAATGTTCAAAACAAAAGAAGAACGATCCGATGAAAAGAAAGAGGGAATGGTGGATTTCTTGACTTGGCTACAGTCGAACCAATTGGAATGGATAAAATCTGGTGCGAATCCAACCTCACTCGCTATGCTCGACAACGAGGAATATGTTAATATGCCGCAATCTTTCTTGTTGAAAACGGAAAAAGGTCAGGCAGCGATCTCTGTGAATGCAGTCGATGGATTGTCCTACATTTTTGATGAATACGACAATCGTTCTTGGGATATGATCACTGGAAAAGCCGACATCAAAGAGACATTTGGTGAAATCCAAAAAGTCGTGGAAGAAAAAATGAAATAATGCCAGGATCTGTGACCAATGCGAAAGGCCAAGAAGACAACTGGTATGCCAAGCTAGCACATACGACCAAAAGAGATCCCATACAAGATTTCTCAAAGAGGGCACTCTTTTTGGTCCAGCTTGGGCAACTGACAATCATTCTCTTCAATGCAGGTTCGTCATTTGTCACAGTTCTTTTCTAGTCGATTTTATCAAGGAATGAAAGGATGCGTAATGTATGAGTAACAAAAAAAAGCTCAGTGGATGGCCGGTCTTATTTATCGGTCCCCACATGATTCTTTTCATTTTGTTCTTTTTGATTCCTGCTGTAATTGGGATCTATGTCTCTTTTACTGAGTGGGATTTATTCAGTTCACCGGTTTTTGTTGGTTTAGAGAATTTTAAGACGATTCTATTTGATCAAGATTCGTTGTATCATACGCAATTTTTCAATGGGATGAAAAACACCTTATTCTTTGCCGTAATATCCGTCCCGCTATGTATTGCGATTCCATTGCTGCTGGCTGTGGCACTATCGGCAAAGCCAAAGATGATGCGCTTTTTCCAATCAGTTCTTTATTTGCCAACCTTGTTTGCTATCTCTGCTGTAATGATCATCTGGGGTTTTCTGTTAAGTAAATCCTTTGGCCCCATCAAAGAAGTTTTTGGAATAGACATCAACTTTGTCGGCACCCAGCCTTGGGCTTGGCTCGCAATTTTAATTGTAACGATTTGGTGGACATTAGGCGGAAATTTGATCATTTATGTCGCTGCATTAAACGGTGTACCAAGAGAACAAATGGAAGCGGCGGATCTCGACGGTGCCAGTAGTATCGTCAAGTTCTTTCGGATTTCATTGCCGAGTATTCGGAATCAGCTTGTTTTTACGACAGTCATGACCACCATCGCGCAGTTCAACATCTACGGTCAACCGTTAATGCTGACTGGGGGCGGACCAAACAATTCAACACGGGTGCTGATGATGTATATTCAAGAAAATGCTTTTGGTAGCAGTACCTCCGTTGCTGGGATGTCCTCGGCGATGGCGATTTTACTGGGGATCGTTATCATGATCGTTTCGATCGTTCAGTTTGTCATGATCAAAAAATTAGAGAGGTAAGGAGAACGCTATGAGAGAAAATAAAGTTGGAAAAAGAGTTGCTTTCATAGGTTTAGCCATTGTTTGTATTATTTGGATTTTTCCGCTGATTTGGGCGATTTTTACCTCTTTTAAATCGGATGCTGAGATCCAAAAAGTTGGCTTTAGCCTGATTCCTAAAGAGTGGACAGTTGCGAACTTTTTAGGTTTGTTGCAGGGGAATGATTCATCGCCGGTCTTTCGCTGGTTTTTAAACTCACTGATTATTTCGACCGCCCACACACTCTTAGTGATGGTGATCGTTTCTTTTGCTGCTTATGGCTATACGCGGCTGACCTTTAAAGGCCGAGACTTGATTTTTGCATTATTGCTTGGAACCATGATGTTTCCAAGTGTTGTCAATTTGATTCCTAATTTCAAAATCGTAGATACATTAGGCTGGACCAATACGTTTCTAGCGGTGATCGTCCCAGGTGCCGCTGGCGTCTACAATATTTTTCTAGTTCGTCAATTTATTCTGGGGATCCCGAAAGAGTTGGATGAGTCAGCTGTGATCGATGGTGCCAATGAATTTCAGATTTTTTATCATATTATTTTACCATTGATCAAACCAGTTTTAACCGTCGTTGCGTTGTTTAGTTTTACAGGTTCGTGGAACGACTTCTTGTGGCCTTCTATCGTTATGAGCGACATTGATAAGCTGCCTATCACGCCGGGACTTCAATTGCTGCAAGGGCAATACATGACGTATCCAGGAGTAGGTACGGCAGGGGCGATATTAGCATTGATCCCGACGTTCCTTTTATATTTAGTGGCACAGAAGAGCTTTATGGAATCAATGTCATTGCAAAGTGGTATAAAATAAATCGTTTTTTTGGAGGAACTATGAGCAGAAATGAATACCCTAGACCCCAGTTTCAACGAGAGAACTGGCTGAATTTGAATGGAGAGTGGCGCTTCGCCTTTGATGATGAAAACGTAGGACTGAAAGAAAAATGGTATCGGAATGAAACGGCCTATCCGCATAAAATCAATGTTCCTTTCGTTTATCAAAGCGAATTGAGTGGAATCAATCAACGAGATCCCCATGATATCGTCTGGTACTACCGGCAATTTTCGGTACAGGCAATGGACAAGCAACGGGTGATCTTGCATTTTGGGGCTGTGGATTACGAAGCAGATATCTTTATCAACGGCTGCCATGCCAAGAATCATCAAGGTGGACATACATCTTTTCAAGTAGATATTACCGATTACTTGGCTGAGGGTCAGCAAACCCTAAGTGTGCGTGCCTTTGATCCGCATATGGATGAAAGTATTCCTCGAGGAAAACAATTCTGGGAGACAGAATCTGCGGGGATCTGGTATACGAATTCTACCGGGATTTGGCAGCCAGTTTGGCTCGAAGTCGTTTCTGAGACCTATTTAAAAGAAGTCAAACTGACGCCAGATTTGGATCAAGGGACGGTCACTGTTGAAACAGTCTTGAGTCACCATCAGCCGCAAATGGAATTGGAATACCAAATTTATTTCAAAAAACAGCCAGTAGTAGCAGGAAAGCTGTCAGCGGATACTGGCAAACTGCGTTTCTCCGTGGATCTTTTTCAGGAACATATTTTCAGAAGCAATTTCCATCATGACGGTTGGTCTTGGACACCGGAAAATCCCCAGCTCTTTGATATTAAACTTTCTTTAATCGATGATGGAGAAACAATTGATCAGCTGCAAAGCTATTTCGGTATGCGTAAAATCCATACGGAAAACGGCATGGTCTATCTGAACAACAAACCTTACTATCAAAAGTTGATTTTGGATCAAGGGTACTGGCCTAGTGGACTCTTGACAGCACCGTCAGATGAAGACTTAAAAAAAGACATCTTACTAGCAAAAGAAATGGGATTCAATGGCTGCCGCAAGCATCAAAAAACGGAAGACCCACGCTTTTTGTACTGGGCAGACCAGCTAGGATTTCTTGTCTGGGGGGAATGTGCCGCTCCGGCGATTTACAATGAAGATTCTGTGGAACGTCTGATGCGGGAATGGACCGAGATCATTGCCAGAGACGTTAGTCATCCCTCCATTGTGACTTGGGTGCCGATCAATGAAAGCTGGGGGGTACCGAAGATTTCTTTTGACCGCACACAGCAACATTTCTCTCAAGCAATGTATCATTTTTTGCATGCATTGGATAAGACGAGATTGGTGATCTCAAATGATGGTTGGGCAATGACAGAAACGGATATTTGCGCCATCCACAACTATGCCCATGGGCAAAAGGATGAGACCCAGAAATATGAGTACTTTAAAGAAAGCCTGCACACGCGGGAGAAATTAATTCAACGAATTTCTACACCGTGGCCGATTTTTGCCGCTGGTTTTTCTTATCAAGATCAGCCGATATTGTTAACGGAATTTGGCGGGATTGGTTTTGATGTATCGGGACAACCGGGTTGGGGATATACATCGGTAGACAATGAAACGGAATTTTTAGCTGACTACCAGCGGGTGCTGTCTGCCGTCTATGGGTCCGTTGGACTCTGGGGGTACTGCTATACCCAATTGACCGATGTCGAACAGGAAATCAATGGACTATTGACCTATGACCGCCAGCCTAAAGTAGACTTGGCAGCCATCAAAGCTATCAATGATCAATTTCATGTTTCTCAAGTTGAATGATTCTGCAGATTCCCAGTGATAGCAGCATTGGAAAGGAGCGGTTATGAAAAATAAAGGCATTATTTGGGCATTGGTTCTGGCAGTCCCTTTGTTGAGTAGCTGTCGTACTGCCGATGAAACGCTGGTTGACGATTTTACGGCGATCATCGATAACGATGGAGCAGACCCATGGATTTTTCAAGATGATACCTATTATTATTACACGAAAACCACCGGTAACAATTTGACCCTTTGGCGTTCGGAAAGTCTGACTGAAGTAGCGGTGGGAGAGGAAAAAATCATCTGGGAAATGCCTGCAGAGTTTGAAAGTATCTGGGCACCGGAATTGCATCAGCTGGATGGTACCTGGGTCGTTTATTTTGCAGCCAATCATCCTTCCGAAACCCATCGAATGTATGCGTTGGTCAATGAAAACCAAGATCCCTACAGTGGTGACTGGCAGCTGGAAGAGATCAAAGGAATGGATGACAAGTTTGCTATTGATGGAACTGTCCTCGAATTAGACGAACAACGGTATTTCCTTTGGTCAGGATGGGAAGGATATGAGAATATCGCCCAAAACATTTATATTGCTGAAATGGTTTCCCCTACAGAAGTTACTGGTGAGAAACAGTTGATTTCGGTACCGGAATATGAATGGGAAATGCGGCAAAAGCCACTGATCAACGAGGCGCCGCAAGTGATCATTAAAGGAAATACGGTCAATGTAATGTACTCGGCTAGTGGGAGTTGGGACAATGATTATGCATTGGGCCTTTTGACAATGGATCGTCAAGATAATCCGTTAGATGCCCAAAGTTGGACAAAAGAAGCTGAACCAATTTTTCAGCAGACGGAGACAGTTTTTGGTCCTGGACACAATGGTTTTGCCAAGTCGAAAGATGGTACCGAGGACTGGTTGATTTTTCATGCTGCTCGTTGGGATCATTCCGGTTGGCAACGCTCGATTCGTTTGCAGCCGATCGCATGGGTGGATGATAAGCCGCAGTTGAAGGTTCCTTTAGGAGATAATGAAGTGCAAAAGCTTCCTAGCGGCGAAGCAAAGCGACTGAGACTGGCAGCTAGTGATGCAATTCTTGAGGGGGACTTAACAACCGCTAACGATGAGGAATCATTGATGAAGACTGTTGTTCAAGGTTTTGAAGCCACCGAAGATCGACTGATTTTCCAACCCACCATTCAACAAGCAGGTAAAGCAACAGTGATCGTCTATCTTAAAACCCAAGATTATTTTTCATTGAGTGAACCCATTTATGTGCAATTGAAAACGGACAATGAGAGTCAGCGTTTAGCAGTCTATCCATCACAATACTATCAGCCGATTCAAACCCACTTGGACTTGGCAGCCGGCAAAGTCCAAATCGAAGTGTCTTCAGAAATCGGCGTCGATACGTTATTGGTCGATCGGATGGAGATCATTCCGCATCAAGGGCAAGAGTAGGAGCCTGAGTAGAGATCAGAACAGGTCCCCGGTTCCTGAATAAATGGTGGGTTTAACTGGAATTTTCGTCAGCTCGTTTACACTAATTTCTTGTTTTTAGTAGGTGTAGCTGGTGATTTTCTCTTCCTTCAGCTCTGGCTGGATAGGGGGATATGGGATAGAAATGTTTCGTAGTGTCATGGAATCCTTCCGTGGCACTTTTTTTGTTGACTAATCCTAAGCTGCTTCTTATACACTTATTGGCAAATTTATTGGTGTTCAAGTAGATGCTCTAGGTCCAGGATAGGCAGTTTTGGTTCTTCCATGTATAATAGGAGCAAACGGAATGACAGATGCAAAACATTCTTTCAATCGAGGAAAATGAGGTGAAGAGATGAAAACCGGACAGGAAACGATCCAGTCTTCAAATGGCAAAGACCAGATCTATGTGAAGATTTGGCAGCCGGAGGGGCCTTCCAAAGGGGTACTCCAACTGATCCACGGCATGATCGAACACATTGAACGCTACGATCCCTTTGCACGATATTTGGTGTCAAAAGGATTCACAGTGATTGGACACGATCACTTGGGACACGGGCAAACGGTTACTGATCAAAAAGCCTATGGCACATTTGGAGAGTCGAAGGGTGCCGATTATCTGGTGGCAGATGTGGGACTGGTTCATGGATTTGCAGCGGAGCGATTCCCGAATTTGCCTTATTATGTATTGGGTCACAGTATGGGGTCTTTGGTTTTGCGTAATTATCTTTTTCAAAAACCGCAACCTTTAAATGGGGCGATCATTATGGGAACAACGATGGAACCAGCTGCTAAAATGACCAGTGCGATGTTGTTGACCGAATCCCTCATGCCATTTCGACAACAGGCGTGGCCTTACCGTGTGATGGAAAATCTAGTTTTCGGTCAACACAATCGACGGTTTCAGCCCAATCGAACAACCAAAGACTGGTTATCCAGCGATCCGCAGCAAGTGGATGCTTATTTGGCGGATCCTCATACGCAGTTCCATTTTTCATTAAATGCTTATCGAGATTTATTTTTATTGACAAAAAAAGCGAGTGATCCTCAGCTTTTACAAAAAATCGACCCGAAACTGCCACTTCTGTTGATCTCAGGAAAAGAAGATCCGGTGGGGCATTATGGGAAGAGTGTCCGCAAGTTGGCCGCCTGCTTGAATCAGCAAGGACAGCGGAATCTAACGGTTTATTTGTTGGAGGGTGGCCGTCATGAAATCTTAAATGAAACCAACAAACAAATCGTGTTTCATGAAATTGTACAATGGTTAGAAAGCAACTGATGAGGGACATCAGTTGCTTTCATGTTTTTTCAGAAAATTTAGAATTTTATTTTTTTACTCTTTTTTCAGCAGACCCCTTCTGCTATAATGGGTGTCACATCTAACAACAAAGGAGAGATTTTTGTATGACTGTTTATAACTTTTCAGCTGGTCCCGCCGTCTTGCCCCGCCCTGTATTGGAAAGAGCTCAATCCGAGCTTTTGGATTACCGTGGCAGTGGGATGTCCGTCATGGAGCTGAGTCATCGGTCCTCCTTGTTTGAAGAAATCATTCAAGATGCAGAAGCCCTTTTGCGAGAATTAATGGCGATCCCGGATAACTATCGGGTGCTGTTTTTGCAAGGAGGTGCCAGTCTGCAATTTAGTATGGTGCCATTGAATTTAGCGAAAAACAAGAAAGCCCTATATATCAATACGGGTTCATGGTCAAAAAAAGCGATTCAAGCGGCCCAAGCACTCACCACCGTGGAAGTCGTCGCATCAAGTGAGGATCAAAATTTCACTTATATTCCAGAAATTACCGTAGATAATATCGACCAAACGGCAGCGTATCTGCATATCACCACAAATAATACGATTGAAGGCACAGCTTTTCAAACGATTCCGGATGCTGGCAAAGTGCCGATCGTGGCAGATATGTCATCGAATATCTTGGCCAATGACTATCGTGTCGAAGATTTTGGCATGATCTATGCTGGGGCCCAAAAGAACATTGGACCGGCAGGACTGACAGTGGTGATTATTCGAGAAGATTTATTAAACGATGAAGCCATCTTTGCGCCTATGCTGGACTACCGTCTGCAAGCTGACAACGGTTCCCTTTACAATACGCCGCCGACTTACAGTATTTATATTGCTAAGTTAGTCTTTGAGTGGTTGAAAGAATTAGGCGGCGTAGCAGCGATCACTGCGCAAGATCGCCAAAAAGCCGCACTGCTCTATCAAGCAATCGAAGCGTCAAACTTGTATAGCAGTCCCGTAGACAAAAAAAGCCGTTCCCTGACGAACATTCCTTTTGTCACTGGGGATAAAGAATTGGATCGACGATTTAACGAAGCTGCCCAAAAAGCCGGCTTTGAAAACTTAAAAGGCCACCGTTCAGTAGGCGGGATGCGAGCGAGTCTATACAATGCGTTTCCTATCGAAGGGGTTCAAGCACTTGTCGATTTTATGAAATCATTCGAAGCGGAGGTCAACTAAATGTATCAGATCAAGACATTCAATGCGATTGCACCAGAGGGCCTTCAACGGCTAGACAAAGAAAACTATGCCATCAATGAAAGCGATGAGCCAGAAGGGATTTTGCTGCGGAGCCAAAAACTCCATGACTATCCTTTTCCAAAAAGTGTTTTAGGAATTGCCCGAGCTGGAGCAGGTACCAACAATATTCCGGTCAAAGAATGCACGGAACAAGGTATTGTTGTCTTTAATACCCCAGGAGCCAATGCCAATGCGGTCAAAGAATTAGTCATCGCCAGTTTGCTGTTAAGCGTCCGCCCGATCCTTCAAGGCGCTCAATGGGTTCAAACACTGAAGGGATCAGATGTAGAGGAACAGGCAGAAGCCAACAAAAAGCAATTCGCTGGCACAGAACTAGAAGGCAAAAAACTAGGTGTTGTTGGGTTAGGTTCAATTGGAGCCATGGTGGCTAATGATGCTTACCGCTTAGGGATGGAAGTTGTGGGCTATGATCCTTATGTTTCGGTGGACACTGCTTGGACTATCTCTCGCAGAGTCAAACGGGCCAATGATTTAGCGGAAGTTTTCTCTACCTGTGACTTTATCACTCTTCATGTACCATTGATGGAAAATACCCGCCATTTAGTGGGCAAGAATGAATTGGCCAAAATGAAACCAACGGCTAAACTGTTTAACTTTTCTCGCAGTGAGATCGTTGATACTGCCGCCGTCCTTGCTGCATTAGCGAATGATGAAATAGCTGGCTATACAACGGATTTTGCAGATGAACGCTTACTGGGCCATGAAAAAGTACTGGTTTTGCCCCATCTAGGTGCATCCACCGAAGAAGCCGAGATCAATTGTGCCAAAATGGCTGCCCGAACATTGAAGAAATTTTTGGAGTTTGGGACGATCAAACGCTCTGTGAATTTTCCAACCGTAGAAATGGCGTTCCATTCGCCGTATCGGTTAACGGTGATCAACCGCAATGTGCCGAATATGCTGGGACAGATTTCCACGATCATCGCGGAGTCAGGAATCAACATCGACAATATGCTCAATCGCGGACGTGATGACTATGCCTACACATTGGTTGATATCGCAGCTGCCGATGCTGCATTGATCGAGGCGGTGGCTGATAAATTACGTGCCAAAGAAGATATTATTCGCGTGCGAGTGATCAAGAATCAGGAGGTGGGCTATTAATGGTCCAAGTCTTTCCTTTTAAAGCAATCCGTCCTCAATCTGACTTAGCGGAGAAAATTGCAGAGCTGCCTTATGATGTAGTTAACACACAAGAAGCAGCGGCATATGCTGCTGGTAATCCTTACAGCTATTTTCATATTGATCGCTCAGAGATTGATCTGCCAGGAATCTCTCCGTATGACCCGCAAGTATATGCGAAAGCTGCAGAAAATCTAGCGGCTTTTCGTGAAAAAAGCTGGCTGATCCAAGACAATACCCCGGCCTATTATTTATACGAGTTAACGATGGCAGGACGCAGCCAAACTGGGCTGGTTGTTTGCACGTCAATTGAGGATTATGTCGCCGGTAAAATCAAAAAACATGAGTTTACCCGACCCGAAAAAGAAATCGATCGCATCAACCATATCCAAGCCTGTGATGCGAACACAAGTCCGATTTTTCTAAGTTATCGCCAACCGGAGTCTCTTAGACAGACGATTCAGGATTGGCAAAAGCATCATCAGCCAATCTATGATTTCACGAGTTATCATGAAGTTGATCATCGGGTATGGCTGATCGATGATTCAGCAGTCATTGAGACACTCTCCCAAGCGTTCTTAAAGATTGATGCGTTGTATATCGCTGATGGGCATCATCGGACCGAATCCGCAGTGAAAGTCGGCTTGCAAAAACGGGCGGAAAAAACCAATAGTGAAGAAAGCGATCGTTTCTTAGCGATTTTGTTTCCGGAAAATGAATTAGCCATCTGGGAATACAATCGTATCGTCAATGTCCCGATTCCCGAGAATTTCTTGGCTCATCTAGGGGAGAAGTTTATTATTGAGAAGCCAACGAGCAAGAAGCCAGCTCAAAAAGGGACCTTCTATTTGTATTTGGCTCAAGAGTGGTTTTCTTTAACCATCAAAGAAGCAGGCACCGATGCAGTCGGGAGCTTGGATGTCTCTCTTTTGCAACAGAATATCCTAGCGCCGCTACTTGGTATTGAAGATGTCCGCACAGATAAGCGCATTGATTTTGTTGGCGGCATTCGTGGACCAGAAGAATTGGAACGGCTGGTGGATTCCGGCAAAGGAACAATGGCCTTTTTGATGTATCCAACCCAGATGCAAGATTTGTTGGCGGTTGCCGATGCGAATGAGATCATGCCGCCTAAGTCCACCTGGTTTGAACCAAAATTGTTAAGCGGCCTGTTTTTACATGACTTAGAAACCAAAAGCTGAAACGAAAAACAGCCGTAGGATCGGCAGAGAAATCTGCAATCCTGCGGCTGTTTTTCTTTTTTAAAAAATACCTGCCATTGTTTCAAGGATGAGGCGAATGTTGAGGACCGTCAAGGCAATGGCACAAATCCAGCCAAGACTGGTGACCCAAAGCGGATTTTTGAAGGTTTCTCCCATGATTTTTTTCGAACTAGTAAAGTATACCAGCGGAATCATTGAGACGGGCAATGCGATGCTCAAAAAGACTTGGGAGTAGATCAAAAGATTATCCAATGCCCGTTCATTGCCGCCAAAATAAAGGGTACATAGTAAGACTGGGATCACGGAAAGGGCACGAGTGATCAGTCTTCTAGCCCAAGTTGGAATCTTCATATGAATGAAGCCTTCCATGACGACTTGTCCTGTCAGTGTGCCAGTAATCGTTGAATTTTGTCCAGAAGCCAACAATGCTACGGCGAAGAGGACACTCAAAACTGGACTGGCAACGGCTCCGGCAATCGCTGAATCTTGTAATGCGTCATATAGCGCTGAAAAAGTTCCGACTGCTTCACTATGGCCAAAGAACAGTGCGCTTCCTAAAATCAACAAGAGACAGTTGACGACAAAGGCAGCCGAAAGCTGGATATTAGAATCCCAAGTAGCAAATCGAACCGCTGTAGCCACTTCTTGCTGATTTGTCCGATCAATCTTGCGAGATTGTGAAATCGATGAATGCAAATATAAGTTATGAGGCATGACTGTGGCCCCGACGATTCCTAACGCCATGGTCAATTGTCCATGATTCAAGACTTGTTTTTGAGGGATAAACCCTTGGACCAATGCTGAAAGGTTAGGTTGTGCAATGATCACTTCATAGGTGAAAACGAGTAGAATCACCAAAATCAGCGTCATAACGATAGCTTCGATTTTCCGAAATCCTAATTTCATCAAGAAAAGCAGTAAAAAGACATCGAAAATCGTCAAAATCACGCCCCAAACTAATGGCAGACCGAATAATAAATTCAAAGCGATCGCGCCGCCAATCACCTCAGCGATGTCTGTCGCCATAATGGCCAATTCCGTAATGATCCAGAGGAAAAAGCCTAGCTTTTTGCTAGTATGTTTCCGGGTAGCTTGTGCAAGGTCCATATGGGTAACGATTCCTAATTTGGCTGCCATATACTGCAACAACATGGCAATCAGACTTGAAATCAAAATCACGGATAGCAGGAGATAGCCGTATTCGGCACCGCCGCCAATTGAAGTAATCCAGTTCCCTGGATCCATGTAACCCACAGCGACCAAAGCCCCGGGTCCCGAAAATGCTAAAAGGTTATGCCAAAAATTCCCGTTCTTGGGAATCGCTACAGTATTATTGATTTCTTCTAAGCTGGGTCCATTTGCTGCTTGGACCAATTTTTTTTCTTCATTCATTCTGTCACGTCCTATCTTTTTAGGTGTGCCTAAAAACAATCTTATTGTATTCCTTGTTTATAAATTTTTCAAGAGAAAAACTTCTGAAAGTTTGCAAATGAGAGAAAAATAAATGTTATCCAGCAACGGAAGGGTATCATATGGCAATTATTGAGAAAGAGTCTACACTGACATTTATTTATATTGTGTATCTAGTAGACATACGCTTAATCATAGATGATTGCAGAAGCGCGTAGATGATTTATGGTAAAAATATAAAAACAAGAAGCAACAAAATAAATGGTTACTTCTTGTTTGTATAAAGAGTCGACTTGGTTTATCGATCGTCTTCTTCGATTACTAAATTTTGTCCGTAATAATTAAGTGTAAAGAACAAATTCAGTTAGTTGTTAGAGATAAAACACTGGGTCAGTGTGTCCACAAATTCTTCAAAAGTGGTGATGGAACTCAACTTATGAACATTCTGTTCCTCTGTACAAATCATGGCTAAATCATCAAAAATTTCTCGAAACACATGACGATTGTGGTAATTAATGGAAATTAAAAATACCAATGTGACGCGGCTGTTCCCCCAAGCAATACCATTTGGATTCACGACAATCGACACACCTGTACGATTGGCATTCATTGTCAGGGAATGTGGAATAGCTATGGAACCGAAAGCTGTGGAAGAAAGTTTTTCTCGTTCAATTACTTGAGGATAGAACGTTTCGTCCACGATTCCTTCTTCTTTCATTTGATCACATAATTTTTTGAGCAATTCAGCGGAGTTTTGTTTATCAGTTGTATAGGTGAATCGCTTTTTATCAACAAGCGATAGGAAATTTTTAACAAATTGATCTTTCCGCTTTTTTTCTTTTATATCAAAGATCTTGGCGGTAATTTGTTGTCGATCTTCCAATGTAAAAAAAGGATTGATGATCACATAGGGAATCGCAGTTACTTGTTTCAATTTAATCGCGGACACAATCAGTTCTGTATCTACATATTTTAATTCTTTTTCACTCGTAAGAATGTTTTGAATCTCAAGATCATCAGAGAAATTTTTTTGGAGTTTTTCCATCACTTGAATGTTCATGTTGTAGTAATGAGGTACTAGGATCGTACAGTTAATTTTATTGGTTCGCTGTTTTTGGATTTCTAACGCATAACCTAAATGAAAAGCGATATAGGCTATTTCATCTTCACTGATCGTATAACCGATTTCTTTTTGAATGACATGTGAGACTTGGACGGCGCAATCATAGATAAGGGGACATTCTTTCTTAAGCGTTTCTGTCATTGGATTTCTGCAGGAATAGCCGTTTTCTATTCGGTAAAGTAGATTTTTGATGTGGAGTGCAAATCGAATGAAAAATTCAGGTTCACTGCCATCGATAAAGTATAATTCATCAACTTTTGCCAGAATTTTTTTTACTAAATCAAGACAGTGCTTGTCCGTGACCTTCTCTAATTCTTCTGGAGAAATTTGCGTAAAGTTTACGCTAGTTCCATTCGCTGAAATCAGAATTGCTAAATCGCGAATCTCTTCTTTGGGAAAACGAATCGCGTACCGTTCCGCTACTTTGTCCGCGATTTTTTCGGCAATTTTTAATACTGTGGGATGGATAGATTGAGGGGAGAGGGTTTCTGTTTCAGGAGAACGGAAATTTCCTTTCATACGATCTACGGCAATAGCTAAATGAATAACTATATTTGTTAGCGCATAATCATTGGTAAAAAAATCATAGTCTGAGAAAAGTTCAGCGATGATTTCTTTAATATAATCAAGATCAAAATCTACGAAACTTTCTTGCAGCTTAGTCATATCAACGAAATGATTATCCAATTCGGATAGCAATGTGCTATGAATCAGTTGCCGTTTTGCTTTTTCCGTTCCAATCAACTGGAGTGTATCCTTGGTCAGTCTGATTTCGATAGATAGCTCAGAGCATTGTTTTTTAAGCTTTTTTGCATCACTCAATAATGTTGACTCACTGATAAATAGTTCTTCTGCTAAATCATAAACAGACAGTGCTTCTTCCGTTGAAATCAGTCTTAAAAGGAGATAAGCAACTCGTTCAGTAGGCGTTTCTGGGACGCTTGTTTCTATACGAGTCAAAAAAGTGACCAGATTATTTGTTAGTACACGATAGCCTTTATTTGAGGAAACGATCAAATCTGATTCATTGGCCTGAATGTCGGCGATATACGATTTTATCGTTCGTTTGGATAAACCGAATTTCTCTGCTAATTGTACGGAAGATACCCAGTTGTCCTGTTCATTTAGGTATTGAAGAAGTTTGATATATTTTGCTTTCACTAGATAACATCCTTTCTTTCACCCCTGCAGTGCAAAAGAATATTTGTTTCACCGCTGTAGATTGACTATAGTATAACTGTAATTGATAGCGCTATCAATAAAAAGTGAATAGAGGAGAAGAAATCATGAAAAAATTGAACGTTTTACTTGTTTGTGGATCAGGGGCAAGCTCAGGATTCATGGCGGCGAACATTCGCAAAGCAGCCGCTGAAAAAGGACTGGATATAAAAATTACTGCCCGGGGAGAAAGCGAGATTGAAAATTATATTGATGACATTGATGCTTTGATGGTAGGACCTCATCTGGCTTATATTTTGGATGAAGTAGAAGAATTTGTCGGTGATGCACCAGTGAAAGTGATTTTGATGAAGCCAGAATATTATGCCACATTAAACGGGAAACAAGCGTTGGATCACTTATTAGCGGAAATCCAATAGTTTTCAAAAAGGAGGTAATAAAATGAAACCTTTAATTAATTGGCTGGAAAACAGCTTTACGCCTAAAATGAACAAAATTAATCATAACGTTTGGATCGTGACTCTTAAAGACTCAATCATGCAGGCTTTGCCATTAATTTTCTTGGGCTCTGTCTTTTGTATGCTTGCTATTTTAAATGATTATTTTCCTAGTTTACCTAATTTCTGGACCCCATATGGATGGACAATGGGAATGATTTCGTTGGTGATTTCTTTCTTGATTCCCTTCAATTTGATGGAGAAGAAAAGATTGCGTAAGCAAAGAATTAATGCAGGTATGTCTGGAATTATCTTATTTTTGATTATTATTTCTCCACAGGTGATCGCAGATGGAGAACCAGGGTTTAGTCATAGTGCTCTTGGTGCAGGTGGAATGTTTATTGCGATTGTTGCAGGACTATTCGCAGGTATGGTCTTGAATTTATTTGGAAAATTCTCCTTTTTCAGTGAAGAATCGGTCATTCCTGATTTTGTCCGTTCATGGTTTGATGCCATGCTACCAATCGGTATTGTCGTGCTTGTTGGATGGGTATTTGTAGATATTCTTGGTTTAGATGTGTACAACGCTGTTCTAGCTATCTTTATGCCATTACAAAGCGTTATTGAGACACCGTGGGGCTTTTCTTTGATGATGCTGATTGTCTGCTTCCTTTACTCTTTAGGTATTTCAACATGGGTGCTGACACCGGTGTTAAATCCAGTTTTATTGACAGCGATTCAGGCGAATATCGATGGAAAAGCAATGAATTTAGTTACAGATCCAACCATCTACTCTGCTTATCTATGGATTGGCGGTATTGGTTGTACCATGCCACTTGTCTTTATGCTAATGCGCTCAAAATCGAAAAAATTAAAAGCGTTGGGAACAGCTTCGGTTGCACCGACTATTTTTAATATCAATGAACCGATTGTTTTTGGTTGTATTGCATGGAATCCTCTTTTAATGGTTCCAATGTGGTTACAAGGCTTGATTTTACCTTTGATTGTTTGGCTATTTACGAAGATTATTGCTTTTGCGCCTATTCCAAAAGTTATGTTTCAAATGTGGTATTGCCCGTTTCCAATTGCAACATGGCTGACTACTGGAACTATCTCAGGGATTCTTCTCATGCTAATTATTTTTGTTGTAGCTGCAGCAATTTGGTATCCATTCTTTAAAGCCTATGAAAAACAAGAGTGTGAGAGAGAAGCTGCCGAACTAACTGAAAAAGCATAGAAAGAAAATTGTGAAAGAGGGTCTTGAAATGGTAAAAGAGCAAGTCGTTCAACAAGCCATGCAGATAATTCTACATGCTGGAGATGCAAGAAAACATTGTATGAATGCTTTAAAAGCGATAGAAGTCAGTGATTTTGAGCTAGCTAAGAGTGAAATGAAACGAGCAAATGAGGAAATTGTGCAAGCGCATCATGTACAAACCGATGCTATCACGGCTGAAACCACTGGTGAAACTGCGGAGTATTCTGTGCTGTTCGCACATGCTCAGGATACGTTGATGACCATTTACAGTGAAATAAATATTGCGAAGCGTATGCTTGCTATTTTTGAAGTATATGATCGGCGCATTGAGCAATTGGAAAGTAAGTTGGAAAGGAAGGAAAAAAATGACTAGAGTACCGAATGGATTTCCAGAAGATTTTCTATGGGGTGGTGCCATCGCGGCCAATCAAGCCGAAGGCGCTTGGAATATAGATGGAAAAGGCTGGTGTGTGGCTGATATTAATGAGTTTCTTCCAGATGTAGATTTAGAAAAGAAATCTAATATGGAAATGACAACTTCCTACATCAAAGAAGCAATGGACAGTACCGACCGGATTTTTCCAAAGCGTTGGGGCATCGATTTTTATCATACGTACAAAGATGATTTGAAGTTGTTGGCTGAGTTAGGATTAAAAACATTTCGTACTTCTATTAATTGGGCAAGGATTTTTCCGAATGGAGACGAGTTAGAGCCTAATGAAGCTGGTCTGCAATTTTATGATGACCTGTTTGATGAAATAATCAAAAATGGCATGGAGCCGATGATAACAATGTCACATTATGAACTGCCTATTCATTTGACAACTGCCTATAAAGGTTGGTATTCAAGAGAAGTCATTGATTTCTTTGTCCGGTATGGTCAAGTTCTTTTAGATCGCTATCATGGTAAAGTAAAGAAATGGATCGTGGTCAATCAAATCAACCTAATCGTTCATGAGTCTTTCAATCACCTGGGAATTGCGGAAGATACAGTAGCTGATTTGCTGTCTGCCAAGTATCAGGGAGTGCACAATGAAATGGTTGCTAGTGCATTGATCACAAAATATGCACATGAGCATTATCCGGACAATGAAATGGGTATGATGCTTTGTGGGGGACCTTCTTATGCGGCATCCAGCAAAGCAGAAGATGTTTTAGCTACATTAAAATTAAATCAAATGGAGTATTTCTTTGCAGATGTCTTACTTCGCGGTTACTATCCCGGCTATGCATTCCGCTACTTTGAGGATAAAGGAATTCAAGTGGATTTTGGAGAAGAGGACGAAGAAGCATTGAAGAATACCGCTGACTTTATGTCTTTCTCTTATTACTATACCCAAATATGCGATCAAGATTCTTATGATAAAGACTTAGGTCCACACAGAAATAAGGAATTACCAGCAAATCCTTGGGGATGGACAATCGATCCAATTGGCTTGAGAATTCTATTAAACGAGTTTTACGATCGCTACCAATGTCCGATTTACATCACTGAAAATGGAATTGGTTATTTTGATAAACTGGAAGGCGAAAGTATTCATGATTCCTACCGGATTGATTACTATCGAGCCCATATTCAAGCCATGAAAGAAGCGATTAAAGACGGTGTGGATCTACGCGGTTATTATGCTTGGGGACCAATTGATATTGTCAGCTGTTCATCCAGTGAAATGAGCAAACGCTATGGATTCATTTATGTGGACATAGACGACTATGGAAAAGGCAGCGGTAAAAGGATCAAAAAAGATAGCTTTGCTTGGTATCAAAAAGTTATTCACAGTAATGGGGAAATAATCGAATAGTTTGAAAGAGAATAAACGGATGCAAATCGTTTATCTCGCGTTTGGTGAATGCTTTGCTAGTAACCAGTAGTGACCTACTATTTGTTTAAAGATGAAATCCTAGTGTAGTTTGAATGTAAAACCGATTGAAGTATCTATGCTATAGTTATAAAACAAGAAGCACTCGAAAAATTATTTTCGAGTGCTTCTTGTTTTGGTTGAGAGCTTCACGAGCTCATTGCTGTTCTGCTCTTTTCAGTTAGTAGTTGTATAGAAGAAATTAATCTGCTCGTAAAGCGATCGCAGCATCTTTTTTCGCTGCCATCCGTGCTGGGATATGGCCACCGATCATGGTTAAGATCGTGCTGACCAAAATCAAGATCAATCCATGGACTGGATTCAGTTGAGCCACATTTTCCAAATCAGTCATATTGTATAAGACTGCATTGATTGGGAAAGTAGCTAACCAAGCGATGAAGACCCCTAATGCACCGGAAGCGATCCCTAAGATACAGGTTTCTGCATCAAAGACACGGGTAATATCTTTCTTGCGCGCACCTAAAGCTTTTAATACCCCAATTTCTTTGGTACGTTCCAAGACAGACGTATAGGTGATGATACCGATCATAATCATGCTCGTCACTAATGAGATAGCGGCAAATGCAATCAGCACATAGGTGATGGCATCCATCAAGCCACCAGTCAATTGCGTCATGGTGCCGGCTAAATCAGAATACACGATTTGGTCTTTACGATCTTTGCCTTTATTGTATGCGTCAAGATAATCCAAGATTTTTTCTTTTGCGCTGAAATCATTTGGATAGATCATGATGCTGTTTGGCAAATCGCTGCCGCCTAAGTAATCGATTAGAGAATCGCGGGTGCTATCATCGATTTTTTCATTGGTCATAACATTGATGTCGCTGTCTTTTTGAGCTTTCACGATTGCCGAGTTTTTGTTTTCTTTGATCACTTCTTGCGCCAAAGCATCGCTATAAGCAATCCCAGTAGAAAGCAAGTTCATCGTGGATTTTTCTTTAATGCGCAAAATTCCGCTGATTGTCAATTCTTTGTTATCACTATTGTCATAGACAGCTGTTAAATCTTGATTCGGGATGAAGTTCCCAGTTGGTAATTCCGTATAAAAGGCATCGTTTAACGCCAACTTGACAGTTGTTCCTACGATATCAGAGAAAGATACTTTGTCGCCATCTTTGATATCAAATCCTAAATTGATCAATGCATTCACATTTGTCACATTGTTTTCGTCAACGATTAGGACAACGTCATTGGCTGATTTTGGATAGTCTCCTTCAAGCAAATCATAGTTGTCTTTCAAAAAGTTGCCGTTTTCCTCAGAGAGTTGTTCTGGGAATGTTGACACGCCAATTCCAGTAGAAGCGCTCATTGCAGACATCATAGCATTGGTTTGCTCGTTGTCAGCTGACGCATTGGAGAAGCTGACTTGTTCGACTTTATCATCGACCTTACGCAATAAGTTCAATGAAGTTGAACGAGTATAGCCAATGTTATTACTTAGTTCGGGATCGATTTTATTGAGATAGTCAAGAAAATCTTGATCGATATTGTTGATATGTGTTGCTCGATCAGCGTCACTGAGTTTTGCCGTTACTTCTTTATCTGATGGGAAGTTCTCTTCTTTTGTCCGTGTGCTGATCGCAGAAGGATCTTGTTCGGTTGTTACTTTAGAAATGGTGATTGGAAAGCGAGACAGCGTTTCTGATTGCGTGTTATCGATTTGCTTCTGGAATCCGGTCGATAAAGACAAGACAATGGCGATGCCGATAATCCCAATACTTGAAGCAAATGCAGTCAAGAAGGTTCTGCCTTTTTTCGTGCGAATATTGTTGAAAGAAAGACGTAATGCAGTCAGAAAACTCATTTTTGTATGCTTTAATACAAACTGATCTTTCTTTTGTCCTTCCACGTGGGGATTCGAATCTTTCAAAATTTGACCATCTTTGAACTCGATGATTCGATCCGCATATTGGTTGGCTAGTTCCGGGTTATGGGTTACCATGATCACTAGCTTCTCATTAGACAGCTCTTGGATCAATTTCATGATTTGGACACTTGTCTCTGAATCCAACGCTCCGGTTGGTTCATCACAGAGAAGGATGTCTGGATCATTGGCTAACGCACGAGCAATCGCTACCCGCTGCATTTGTCCGCCGGAAAGCTGATTCGGTTTTTTGTGCATATGTTCTGCCAGTCCAACCCGCGTTAACGCATCTTCTGCTTTCGCCCGTTTGACTTCCTTTGATACACCACTAAGGGTCATTCCTAACTCGACATTATCGATGATCCCCAAGTGACTGATTAAATTGTAGCTTTGGAAAACGAAACCGATCGAATTGTTCCGATAGGCATCCCAGTCACGATCTTTGAAAGATTTGGTCGACTTACCATTGATGACCATGTCGCCTGAGTCGTAGTTGTCTAGTCCGCCAATCACGTTTAACATGGTGGTCTTACCGGAACCACTTGGTCCCAAGATGGCTACAAATTCTTGCTTCCGAAAGGAAACGGAAACGCCGTCCAATGCTTTGGTGGTGCTTGATCCTACTGTGTAATACTTCTTGATGTCTTTTAATTCTAGCATGCTGTCACTCTTTTCTTGCCATTTTCATGTTTTTTTTCATCCTGTTTAAAAGCTATCATAACAGTTAACAAAAATCAACAATAGATGTTGTTTTGCGGATGTTCTTATACTAAACTATAGAGAAAGAAAAGAGGGAGAAAATGGCGAAAGCAGTAGAAAAGTTTGATATTTCAGTATTTGCTGAAGTTTTCTCACTATTGGGAAACCTTTTATTTGAAGAAGTTGGCTTAGAGGATTTAAAATTAACGAAAATGGAAATGCTGGAACTCGTCCTAGTTTCAACGAATGAAGGCATTACGATGTCGGAATTGGCTAGACAAATCGGTACCTCGAAAGTTCAGATCAGCCGCTCCATTGCGGGGTTGGAAAAAGCTGGGTTTGTCATGCGTAAAACCAATGAAACCAATCGCCGCAGGGTCAATGTCTTTATGTGTGAAGCGGGGAAAGAATTATTTAGCCGAAAAAAACAACAGATCGAGGATCGATTGAATACAAAAGTTTCGGTGATGAGTTCGACAGATTTCAAGGAGCTTTACCAGGCGTTAGACCAAGTGATCCATTTGTTACGGAAATACGATATCTTGAAGGAACATAACTGCCCGAATAAGCCAGCCATCAAGTAATCTGCTTGTTGATGGATCAGGGAATCTTAGCGATGCAAACGATTGCTGTTATTTAGATTTCTTATGCTATTTTTATAGTTTATATACTTTTATAAAAAGGATACAAGAAAGCAATCGATTGCATATTTTTCTTGTATTCTTTTCGTGTGTGTGGGAAAATAGAGACAATAAATGATTAAAGGAGTCTGCTATGAATACTACTGCTATTTATCATCGTCCAGAAAGTGAATTTGCTTATTTATTTGACAAAGACAAAATGCACATCCGGTTGCGTACCGCTCGTCAAGATGTTCGACATGTGCAATTATTATGCGGAGACCCTTATACCCTCTATAAGGAAGCTTGGTATCAACGAAGAATTGAAATGGATAAAATTCTCTCAACCGATTTGCATGATTACTGGCAAGTGACTGTGAGTGCAGAATTTCGCCGCTTGTCCTATGGCTTCTCCATTGAAAGTTTTGATGGGTTGCATGTTTTCTACGGGGATCATGGGGTTTATCCCTTTGAAGAGCAATATTTAGAAATGAACAACAATTATTTCCGGATGCCTTACTTCCAAGAGGCAGATCGCTTCAAAGTACCGGAATGGGTCAAAGAAACCGTTTGGTATCAGATTTTTCCAGAACGCTTTGCAAATGGGGATCCATCGAATGATCCAGAAGGAACATTGCCTTGGGGGTCTAAAAATCCTGATCGGCAAGACTTCTTTGGTGGGGACCTACAAGGGGTGATCGATCATCTGGACCATCTGGTTTCACTAGGGATCAATGGAATTTATTTCTGTCCGATTTTTGAAGCTTATTCGAACCACAAATATGATACGATCGATTATTTAGCGATTGATCCGGCATTTGGGGATAATGAGACTTTCAAACGTTTGGTGGGAGAATGTCACAAACGAGGCATCAAAGTCATGCTGGATGCCGTTTTCAATCATATGGGGGATACTTCTCATCAATGGCTCGACGTCATTAAGAACGGTGCGGATTCTCCTTTCGCCGACTGGTTCCATATCAATGAATTTCCAGTCAATTACAAAGAAGGCGAAGATTTTGAAGATGCCTATGATATTACGTATGATGTGTTTGCCTTTACTCCGCATATGCCTAAGTTGAATACAGAAAATCCCGATGTTCAAGAATACCTGTTAAAAATTGCCCGCTACTGGATCGAAGAGTTTGATATCGATGCTTGGCGCTTGGATGTAGCCAATGAAGTAAGTCATAATTTTTGGAAGAAATTCCGACAAGTCTGTGATGAAGCCAAAGATGATTTTTATATCTTAGGAGAAATCTGGCACTCTTCTCAAAGATGGCTTCAAGGAGATGAGTTTCATGCCGTGATGAACTATGCCTTTACCGATGCTATTATTGAGTTCTTTGTCAAAGACGAAATATCGATGACGAAAATGGTTTCAGAATTGAATAATCAACTGATGCTTTACCGAGATCAGACAAATCAAGTTCAATTCAATATTTTGGATTCTCACGATACCCCACGGCTATTGACATTGGCCAGAGGAGACAAAGATTTGATGCGTCAAGTGATGGCCTTCACCTATTTACAACAAGGGGTGCCTTGCTTGTATTATGGGGATGAAATCGGCCTGACCGGAGATATGGACCCGGATTGTCGGAAGTGTATGGTCTGGGAAGAAGAAAAACAAGACCGAGACTTGTTGCGCTTTACAACTAATTTGATTCATTTGCGCAAGCAAAATCAAAAAATTCTTTCGGAAGGTTCTTTGAATTGGAATGTGATTTCGGAAGAAGATGGCCTAATTATTTTTGAACGAGAATTAGGGGCACAACGAATCATTGGAATCTTTAATACTGGGGAAGATCAAATCACATTGTCTTGTCCGGAGGAAATTCTATTGGATCAGTTTATGCAGATCGAAGATGAAACGATGATCATTGATAATAAAGGATTTGTCATCGCAAAAATCAACAACGAAATCAGTAATAACTAAAATAAAATGAGGCAAGAGCTGTTAACAAACAGATCTTGCCTCATTTAGGCTGATTGGGTTTTATTTCCCCATGCACGTTGGAAAGAATCTTCCCCAAAATTCTTTCTACTAATATTATATCCTATAACCCGTGAGTGTGACAAATAATAATAGTCGAAAAACAATCCTTTTTTGAAAAAATGATCAAGAAGAGGGAATTTTCAGATTTTTTCTTTTTCTTTCAGAGAATGGCGGTGTAAGGTCTTTTCTTTTTACTTAAATATGATAAACTAGTAAAAATGTATTTTTATTCGAGGAGTGATCAAATGGATAGAGGGTATCGGGTAGCTGTCGTTGGTGCTACTGGCGCAGTTGGAACAAAAATGATTGAAATGTTGGAAAAGACTACATTGCCGATCAAGGAATTGATCTTATTGGCTTCAAAGCGGTCAGCTGGGAAAACCCGTGACTTCAAAGGAAACCCATTGGTCATTCAAGAATTGACGGCTGATTCATTTACAGGGGTGGATTTGGCATTATTCAGTGCGGGTGGCAGCATCTCCAAACAATTTGCGCCAGCAGCGGTTAAAAGTGGTGCTGTAGTCATCGACAATACGAGCTTTTTCCGAATGGATCCTACGGTTCCTTTGGTTGTTCCAGAAGTCAATGCCCATGCATTAACGAACCATCAAGGGATCATCGCAAATCCGAATTGCTCCACGATTCAAATGATGGTGGCGCTAGAACCGATTCGGCAAAAGGTAGGATTATCACGGATCATTGTTTCGACCTACCAAGCAGTATCTGGTGCTGGTGCCAAGGCAATGGCAGAATTGACACGGGAGTCGCAAGCTTTCTTGGCAGGTACCCCAGCTGATCAGTTGGAACCAGAGATCATGCCAGCAGGTGGTGACAAAAAACACTATCCGATCGCATTCAATGCATTGCCGCAGATTGATGTTTTTGCTGAAGATGACTATACGTATGAAGAATGGAAAATGATCAACGAAACCAAGAAAATCATGGAAGATCCCTCCATTCAAGTGGCGGCTACTTGTGTTCGGATCCCCGTTTTTAGCGGCCACTCGGAATCTATCTATATCGAAACGAAGCAACCAGCAGAATTAGCTGCGGTCAAAGAATGGATCGATGCGGCTCCAGGAGCAGTCCTGCAAGACGATCCAAGTCAACAGATCTATCCACAGGCATTAACAAGTGTCGGGAAGACGGAGACTTTTGTTGGACGAATTCGAAAAGACCTTGATGTGACCAATGGCTTGCATCTCTGGGTAGTCTCTGACAACCTACTGAAGGGTGCGGCATGGAACTCTGTTCAAATCGCAGAATCGTTGCACGAACAGTCATTAGTCCGTGTGTAATTCATAAGTTTTTCAGAAAAGTGTAGCAGATGCTACGCTTTTTTTTGTAGCGTAACTATCTGAATATACTGCGGTTTATCAAGGGAAAATCATTGAGACTATCCGCGAGTTATGTAGGAAAAATCGTGATACGGTACCAACAATGAGCACATTATCTTTGGTAGTAGGGGGAGTGACACAAGTCTTGTCACTTCTCCTTTTTACGAACAGACGGAGATAAGCTACCTACTTCCGTCATAAACTCGGTTGTTATGAAGCGACCTAGCCGATGCTCATTTGTAGTTAGTTCGTCAGTAGCAAAAAGATGTGCGTGTAATTTGGGCAAAGTACGTTTGTTTCTCAGCTATCAACTCCTAACTGTTTTAGGGGAATTTTGAAAAAAATTGATTTTATCATCAGTAATTGATCATTATCAGATTTAAAATTGATTTCTCGATGAAAGAGTTCTTTTAGGGGGGTCTTTTCTCCTGTCTAAGGGATTCTAAAAGGCCAGAATCAGAAGAGATAGTCTTTTGGGAGACAATTTGGTTTTAGGCGTTGGAAGGAGGGCGTGTATTT
>NZ_JALAHI010000120.1 GCF_022711995.1 Enterococcus sp. | reverse complement strand
GTATGTCATATGCTTATGTTAGAATTCATTTGTCGTTAAAGAGAACTTTAAATTTTCTTATATTAAGTAAATTTTTTATTAAGACAGATAATATTACACAAAAAGCGCTAGTCGGAGGAAAAACGAGTGAAGAAAAGTTTGTTATCAGCATTAATGGTATGTTCATTAACATTAACCGCAGTTGCAGGGCCAGGATTGGTATCAGCAGATTCCATTGATGATCAAATCGAACAACAAAACCAAAAAATCGATTCCCTAAAAGGACAACAAGCAGATGCTCAATCACAAATCGATTCTCTAGAAGCAGAAATTGATTCAGTGAGTGCAAAAGTTAGTGATTTAGAAGCGAAACAAGTTGCACTAGGTAAAGAAGCAGAGAAATTACAAGATAAAATTGCAACGTTAAAATTGCGTATTGCAAAACGTGAAGAAGCCATCAAGAAACAAGCACGTGACGTGCAAGTAAATGGCCAAAGCACAAACTTTATCGATGCCGTTTTGGAAGCAGACTCTTTGACAGATGTTATTGGTCGCGTGCAAGCCATGACAACGATCGTTAATGCAAACAACGATTTAGTGGAACAGCAAAAACGTGACAAAGAAGATGTGGAACAAAAAGTAAAAGATAACGAAAGCAAAATTCAAGAAGTAGCCGCAACGCAAGCAGAATTACAAAACCAAAAAGATGCTTTAGCTACGAAACAAGCGGACTTGAATGTGTTAAAAGCGAATTTAGCTGCTGAACAAGCAACAGCTGAAAAAGACAAAGATGCATTGAATAAGAAAAAACAAGAAGCGGAAGCTGAAAAAGCACGCGTCTTGAAAGCTCAACAAGAAGCTGCCGCTGCGAAAAAAGCAGAAGAAGAAAAACAAGCAGCAGCCTTGAAAAAAGCTCAAGAACAAGAAGCTGTTCAAGAAGATGTTCAATCAACAAACCAAACTGAAAGTTCTTCAGATAACTCGGTTGTTGAAACAGCAACTGCTGGATCATCAAGCAGCTCAAACTCATCAAATACAAGTTCATCAAATAATAGTTCAAATTCATCAAATAATACGGCATCTGATACAAATAATAGCAATAATTCTACAGTTAACACTGGTGGAAGCGGCAAAGACCACTCAGCATCAGGTAACATGTATGCAGTAGGACAATGTACATGGTATGTTAAAAACCGCGCTCCATGGGTTGGTACTTACTGGGGAAATGGCGCACAATGGGGTGCCTCAGCAGCAGCTGATGGATACACAGTTAATGGCACACCAGCCGCAGGAGCAGTTGTTGTTTTCGCTGCAGGACAATCTGTTGGCGGAGTTTGGACAGCAGATAGTACCTATGGACACGTAGCCTATGTGGAATCTTATGATGCAGCAAGCAATACCATCAAGATCTCTCAAGGCGGAATGGGCTTCCCTTCACCAACAGGACCAAATTATGCAACACTGAATGCTTCTGGATATACTTACATTCATCGTTAATCACAATTATCAACCACTAATGATTCGTCATTAGTGGTTTTTTTGTGGTTGACAGTTTATTATTTAATAAATATACTTAATTAAGTAGTTTTAAAATGGAGGTGATTAGATGAGGATGCGTGAAAGAATTGCGGAAGGAAAGTTATTTTTAGATAACTGTCAAAATTTGCCGAAGGAACGTTTATTGGCAAAATCAAGAATGGTGGAATTCAATCAATCGCCACCAGAAGCTGTTGAGATTCGTAAAGCGTTGATAAAAGAAATTCTTGGTACCGAATCAACGGTTTTGATTGAACCCCCATTTTATTTTTGTTATGGCAGAAATATCACTTTTGGTGCACAAGTATATGTCAATATGTCTTGCCATTTTATTGATGATGGAAAAATCAGCATCGGTGATCAAGCAATGATTGGACCAAATGTTACTCTTGTAACAGTGGGACATCCTGTTGCACCACAGTTGCGGAAATTCATGTATACAGAGCCGATCACGATTGAAGAAAACTGTTGGATTGGGGCGAATGTCACTGTCCTGCCAGGAGTAACCATCGGTGCGAATTCAGTGATTGGAGCAGGGAGTGTCGTTACAAAATCAATTCCGCCGAATGTGATTGCATTGGGTAATCCTTGTGTTTGTGTACGTTCTATTACGGAAGAGGACAATCGCTACTATCGTAAAGGAATGAGAATAACGAAGGAAGAGTTGAAAGAAATTGAAGTGGCAAATCAAAAAGGCTGAGGAGAAAATGAAGTGAAACTTCAAGGATCCTCAGCAAGATGTTCATTCCTGTGTATTTTTGAAAAAATCTTCCAAAGAAAGTTATCGACAATCTGTTTATTCTCAATGCTTGTATCGCGGTTTATTTTTCTATTTTAGTCCTCAATGAATGGTTGGACTTGAAAAAATCGCTAAGTTCATTTTTATAAGTTACAAGAATACTTTCCATGCTGCGAGAGAGCAATGTATACAATATCCGCTTGTCCTGCGCGGTCTGAAATTTTTCTTTTGATATATCATAAAGAATAACGTGATCAAATTCTCTTCCTTTAGCAATATCGATGGAGTAAATAGCCAGTGGCATCTGGCCTGTTTCTCGAAACTGTTTTTCCAAAAAAGCTGCTTCTTTGGCACTTTTGGTCAGTATCGTGTAGGATCTTCCTGTTTGTATAAAGGGCATGATCACGGACAGCCACTTTTCTTCATGATCAAAGCGAAGAAAGCGAGGGATCTCTCCAGCAGGGCGAATCGGGACAATGGACATCGTTGACTTAGTGACGAGCTCTGCAAATAGCCGGGTAATCTCACCGCTGGAACGGTAGCTGGTTCGTAAATCATAACGCTGAAGGGTTCGATTTTGGGATTCAAAGATTTTTTGAATCTCGCTAAAAGCAATCGCTGAATTGAATATTGCTTGATTCTCATCGCCAACCATCGTGAAAGCTGCCCGAGGGAATAATGTTAGTAACAACCTACATTGAGCAGGTGTGTAGTCTTGAATCTCATCGATCAGCAGAAATGCCAGAGAGGGTACCGGAAGTTTCTCGATAAAACGATGTCGGATGAATAAGCGTACTACTGCCTCATCTAAAGTTACTGTAGAGTGTTTGAGATAAGGTTGTTGCGTGAAGGCTGTGTAATAATGTTCTAAAAATTGTTCTTCATCGATCCAACGATTCCCTTTTAGTTGCTCATCAACGACGCGATACTTTATTCGCAGGAGCTGTTCGGTGTATGTTTGAATTCCAGCTGGAGAATCATCTTCGATCAAATGCCCAAAGTATCGCAGCTGTTGTTGTTCAGAAAGGGCTAACACTTGATCCTGTAACTGGCTTTTTTTCGCATTTCTCATTATTTGTGCTTCCCAGGCACTAATCAGCCTTTTTTTGGTCGCCTGTAATCGTTCAATCAACGGCAGGTGAGGGGTAGAGCGATAGATCGATTGAATCGTTTCTTTGGCGATCACGACTTTCCCTTTTCGAAGGATGGAGTGAAAGCGCGGTTCGTTGTGGAGGGTTTGATTGGCTGCTTCTTGCAGAAAATCGATAAACTCATTGCTGCGGATCGTCTTTGTCTGAAAGGAAACCGGAGCTTGCAAGCGGGCAAAATAGGCGGCCTCATTTTCTAAAGGAGCCGTTTTTGTTTCTTGCAGTAAAAGGGAACAAAATTGGCGAATGGTCTGATTTAAAGGATTTTTTTCACCTAATGAAGGCAAGACATCTGAGATATAGTGGATAAATTCCTGATTGGGTGAAAGGATCAAGACATTGTCGGAAGTGATCTGACTGCGGTATTGATACAATAGATAAGCGACTCGCTGCATAATCACCGATGTCTTGCCACTGCCGGCTACGCCATTGACCAACAATGCTTGACTGGACTGATCCCGAATGACTGCATTTTGTTCTCTTTGGATCGATGCTGTGATGTCCCGCATCTTTTTGCCGTCGTTCTTTTCTAATGCAGTCAGCAAGACCTCATCTTGGATCGCCACGGAGGTATCGAAAAAGCGGAGCAACTGATCTTGATCGACAATCAGTTGCCGTCTGTTTTCAATCGACACAGGAATTCGCTGGTCATTCACTTGGTAAGAGGATGCCCCTAGTGTATTGTTATAAAAAAGTTCGGCGATGGGAGAGCGCCAGTCATAGATCAAGTTCTGACTATCTTCATCTGCAAAACCATTGATCCCAATATAAAAGGATTCAGCCGCTTCACCGTCAAGAAAGTCCACTGCTATTTTTCCAAAATAAGGCGATTTAAGCAAACGTTCAATGGTAGCAAGTTCTTTTTCTGCTGATTGCAAACTCAGATTCATTTGATCGATTTCGCGATTTTTACTCTCGATGGCCGCATAGGTTTCTAAGCTATCGGATAAGTTATCAAAATTAAGACGAATGTCTGAACCGATTGCCTGCAGGTCTTGCAAATGGCTAGCGTAGCCTTTGTCCAGAAACAAACGCAATGCTTGTTGACGAGTGACTAGTTTTTGGTAAACGAAGGCTAAATGTTGTTCCTCTACTATGCGTTGCTTTTCCATCTGTTTTCACATCCATTTCCCAGAGTATGTTTCATTATACGAGGTATTAGCGAAATAACTAGTCTGTTTTTTCCTCATTTTTTCCTGTATAATAAAGATAGAAGGAAGAATTGCTGAGGATTTGGCAATTCTTTTTTGATTGTTATAGGCCTCTACCCTTTTTTGGAATGCAGGAAAGATTGAAAAGCGTCCTTTTCATCTTCTGAAAAAGACAAACTCTTTCTACTTGTATTTCTATGTGTAACAACTATACTGATAACAAGCAGAAAATGCAATTTAATGAGTAGCGGAGGAATGTCAGTATGTCATTACTTTTATCGCCAGTCGAGTTGGCTGGTTTATCGTTAGCAAATCGTGTCGTTCTTTCTCCAATGTGTATGTATGAAGTGAAAAAGGAGGATGGTGTTGTCACACCGTTTCATTTTGTTCACTATGGAGCTCGGGCATTAAGCAAAGCTGGCTTGCTGATCATTGAGTCAACTGCTGTGGAAGCAGATGGACGAATCACCAAAAATGATCTTGGCTTATGGAATGAAGCTCAACAAGCAGAATTGTCGAAATTGGTTGCGTTACTACAAGGATTCGGTAGCAAAGTAGGTGTTCAACTGAATCATGCCGGACGTAAAGCAGTCGATGCGGATTATCCGATTGCGCCTAGTGACAGTCCTTTTAATGAAAACTATCCTGTTCCTCATGAAATGACTCTAGCAGAAATCCATCGTGTTCAAGAATCCTTTGTGGCAGCAGCCAAACGGGCACAAGCAGCAGGGGTGGACATGATTGAACTTCATGGTGCCCACGGATATTTGATCGACCAATTTTTGTCCCCTCTCGTGAATCAGCGGACTGATGCCTACGGTGGTTCATTGGCAAACCGTTATCGTTTCGTCAAAGAAGTCGTTCAAGGGGTACGAAAGGTTTTTGACGGCTCCCTCTGGATGCGGTTGTCATTAACCGATTATGCACCAGATGAGCAACAAAATTCAGTAGCAGAATGGCAACAAATCGGCCAATGGCTGGAAGCAGACGGAATTGATTGTTTAGATATTTCCACAGGGGGTCTGTTAGATAGAAAACCATCTATTCCCGTATACGAAGGGTATCAAACACCTTATGCGACGGCCATGAAAGCAGCGGTTGAGATCCCAGTGGCAACGGTGGGATTGCTGGACAATCCTAATTTATGTGAACATCTATTACAAACCAAGCAAGCGGATTTGATTTTACAAGGACGAGCGTTGATCCGAAATATTCACTGGTTGGCAGATGCCGCTACCCAGCTCCACGATCGTTCTTTTACTCCATATAATGATTCCTATGGGCGAGGAATCAAAAGATAACCGGAAACACAGTATGTTTACACGTACTGTGTTTTTATTTTTTTGACTAGTATGCTTTACATACTAGATGCTTTTTGATATACTCAAATCAACTAATAGGTAAAACATACTAGTAGAAGATGATTCGTGGAGGTGAAAGTCGTGAAAGAAACGCAGTTGTTAAAAGGTGTGTTAGATGGTTGCGTCTTGCAAATTATTTCAAAAAAAGAAATTTATGGCTACGAACTTGTACAAGAACTCAGGCGTTTTGGTTTTGATACTATCGTTGGCGGTACCGTCTATCCACTGCTCCAAAAATTGGAAAAGCAGCATCTGATTAAATCAGAACTAAAAAAATCACCAGATGGACCCGATAGGAAGTATTTTTCATTGACCGAAGCTGGAGAAGAGTATCTAGTCAATTTTAAACAGCATTGGGAAAACTTAGTAAACAAAGTAGCTGGAATAATGGAGGAGTGAGAAAATGAATAAGAAAAAACAACTAGCTTATTACCGAGACAAAACAAATGAGATTTCAAAACAACTGTCAGCAAGCAATCAGAAATATTTTGAAGATTTGAGAGAGTATTTACTTTTTTCTAGCCTGTTTCAGGATGAATACGCTGTGGTTGCTCAAGTCTATGAGATAGCCAATGATTTACTTGAAGCCCAAAATCATGGTGAAACAGCAGAAGAATATTTTGGGAAAAATCCTAAAGAAATGGCAGATGAGCTGTTGCGTAACACACCTAAAAGCCGTTTGATCGATCAGTTGAATTTGATTTATATCATGGTCGGCGTCTCATGGCTGGTCAAACTGTTTAATGACTTTTCTTCTGATAGTGTCTTGCAGTTAAATCTTTATTCTTATGTGACAACTGCTGTTTTTTCAGTCGTTTTGGTCATCCTCTTTTTCTTTGGGATGCAAAAAACGATTTATTTAAAGCAAGGTTTTTTTCAGAGTAAGTTAAAGAAATTTCTGGTTTTGTGGGTGATAGCGATGGTCTGGATTGGTGGTTTGGTTTTACTGGATCTATATACCCCTAACCTTTTTGTGGTGACGTTATCTTATCCAATGGATATGGTGCTAATGTTGGTGCTATTAGTCGCTGCCTACGCCTTGATTTTCTTGCGCAAGGAAAAAGACTTTTATCCCGTCGCCTTTATGCTAACGATTTTCGTTATACTTGGAATCCTTCGACGATGGGCCTCCAAAGAGAATTTGACAAATGATAATCGGTTTAAAGGACTATTGATTGCATTGCTTGTGGCAGCTTTTGCTGTTTATATCCTTTGGACCAGACGTTCTGCAAAAGATAAGTAAGCCGTTAGGGATCGAGAATACGAACAGAAAAATCGCAGATTTTACTATCCTGGGTTGGTGAAAACGTCATACCCCATCTTTTATGCCATTCATGCTACACTATTTATAGCTGAACGGAGGGAACGTATGGCGATTACAACAGATCATTTTTTTCATGGCAATACGAAGAAAGCTGCTTTTTTTGAAGGATGGTATTTCAAACATCAAATTGGGGATGAGGTGTATGCATTTATTCCGGGGCTATCGATTGAATTGGATGGAAAAAAACAGCCATTTATTCAAGTGATCAGCCATGAAGGCTCCCATTATTTTCCTTTTAGTGAAGCGGAATTTTCAGCTGCTGAAGATCAGTTATCAATTAAGATCGGGGAGAATCACTTTAGCGAACAGGGAATTTCGTTATCATTAGAGAGTGAGGAATTATCAGTTAAAGGCACATTGACCTACGGTGCCTTTCATCCAATATCTCGGAGTCGCTATGCCCCAAGTATTATGGGGCCATTTTCCTACCTTTCATTTATGGAATGCTACCATGGTATTTTAAGTATGGCTCATAGCCTCTCGGGAACTTTGCTATGGAATGAGCAGTCACTTGATTTCTCTGAAGGAATCGGTTATCTCGAAAAAGACTGGGGAACCTCGTTTCCTGCTGCCTATCTATGGGTACAATGCAATCGATTTGAGGCACCTGATGTTCGATTTTTCTTCTCGGCAGCCGATATTCCTTTCTTGGGTGCTGCTTTTCTAGGTGTCATTTCAGTCTTGCAAGTAGGCACAAAAGAGTATCGATTGGCCACCTATTATGGTGCTCGTTTAGTGTCTGTGACCCGTAAGAAAGGACGATTAATCATCAGTGTCCGCCAAAAAGAGCTGGAACTAACGATTGAGGTCGTAGAAAAAGCAGGTCATTCGTTGAAGGCGCCAACAGAAGGTGTGATGAACCGGATCATTCGGGAAAGTGCCAGTACAGAAATCTTACTGACATTGCTCGAAAACGGGCAAACGATTGTCCGTCAGACTGGCATTTCTGCTGGCTTTGAAGAATCAGGTATCGTTCGTGGCTATATTTATTGATCAGAAATGAATCCGCTGACCTCAAGTCAGCGGATTTTGCTATAATGGAGCTATCACAATTGGTGGAGGCGAGTAAATGAAAATAAAAAAAGAGACGTTGTTTGAGTTGAAAAGTGTAGCACAGCCTGTAGCGGCTGGGAACCGTATCTTTTATCTTGAGAATACGGTTAACGAAGAAAAGAACTGCTATCAATCAGAAATTTTCAGTGTTGATCGAGAGACAAAAGAAAGTCAGGTGTGGGGCAGTCAATCAAAAAATAGTACCGCACTAAAAGTGTCGCCTGATGGCAAGTGGTTAAGCTTTCTTACGACCGAAAAAGAAACGGCAAAAAATCAGTTAATGATCATGCCATTAACAGGTGGGCGTGCTTCGGTCTTAATCGAAGAAAAAGGCATTGGCAGCTATTTTTGGACAGAAGATGCTGCAGCGATTTATTATCAAGTCTCAGCAGATAAATCAAATGAACAGGTAGCTGATGCTGAAAAAAATCAGGAGATGCCTAAAGAAAAAGTTGCTGAAAACGATTTTCCTAAAATCAAAATGACGACCAAATTGGGCTATCAAGCAGATGGTGCGGGCTTTTTATCTGAGAAAATCACGCGCGTAAAGAAAGTCTTATTAACGACGAAAGAATCAGCAACTATTTTTGAAACAGATCTGGAAATCCATCTTGAAGCTATCATGGAAAAAGACCAAGGTCTGCTTTACACTGCAGAAACCAAACCTGAAGACGAATGGCATTATGGAAGCATGATATATGCTTACGACCTGCAAACGAATCAGCATCACTCATTTGCCGCCGATTTGCCTGAAGGAACTTATTCTTTCGCTGCATTATCAGGCAAGCAATTGCTGCTTTTGGGGAATGACCTAACCTATGGCTTTGTTACACAAGAAGAGCTTTATCTCATGGATCTTGAAACAAAGGAAGTAGTCAACCTCTCAAAAGAGCAAGACATTGCCATCGGCAATACGATCATTGGTGATTTTCAACAAAAAAATCGTGGTGTTTCAGTAACCTGGATCACCAAAGAACAGTTTATTGTACCAGTGACTGTCCATGGGAAATTGCAATTGTACCGTGTCGATACGAAGGGACACTGGACACGCCTATTTGACCAATTAATGGATATCACAGATGCAGCAAAAATTGATGAGACCCACTTAGCCATCACTTATTCAACACCGACGATTCCAAGCCGACTAGCAGTGCTTGATTTGACCAGTGGGGAGCTGGCGTTATTAGTTGATCCGAATGAAGCGTTGATGGAAGAACTGACTATCAGTGAGCCGCAACGTTTTTGGTATGAGGGAGCAGATGGCTGGCAAATCCAAGGCTGGTATCTTCCGCCAATCGAAACCAAACAAGCACATCCAGCGATTCTATATATTCATGGTGGACCGCAAGTTTGCTATGGGGAGACGTTCTTTCACGAAATGCAAGTCCATGCAGCTGATGGTTATGGGGTGATCCTGTTGAACCCTCGCGGTGGACAAGGCTATGGCCAGGATTTTGTTCGTTCGATTCTAGGGGATTATGGCAATAAAGACTATCAGGACCTGCTGTTAGGGGTCGATGCAGTGCTCAACCATCATCCGGAGATCGATCCCAAAAAAATTCATGTCGTTGGTGGTAGTTATGGCGGTTTTATGACCAACTGGATCGTGGGGCATACGGATCGTTTCTGCTCTGCCGTCACACAGCGTTCGATCTCCAATTGGATCAGTTTCTATGGAACCAGCGACATTGGACCATTTTTCGTAAAATATCAGTTGCTGCATGACCTAGATGAGTCTAAGAAACTCTGGGAAATGTCGCCATTAGCTTATGCAGACCGTGTGACTACCCCTACATTGGTTTTACATGGTGAAAATGATCTACGCTGTCCACAGGAACAAGGACAACAATTTTATACGGCATTGAAACGGAATGACATCGATACGAAATTGGTTCTCTTTCCACAATCTAGTCATGGCCTTTCTCGTAGCGGATTGCCCAATTTACGTCTTGAACGCTTATCGGCCATCACGGATTGGATGAAGACACACGAATAATAAAAAAACAAGATACCAGTAAACCATGGGAGAATTAGTCGAACTCTTTTTGAAGTTGTTCTAAGATACCAGTTTACGGTATCTTTTTTTTGTTAAATCAAAGGTGATAAGCGAAGAGAGCTTTGTTCATTTCAAAATATTTCTAAAAAAAATCTTTTTTTCAGAAACGAACGACGATTCATATGAAATTCTGCTCATTAATAAAATAACAAAAAAATAAAAAATGCTCTTGCGCCGTTTCTTTTTCTATGATAGAATTTAAAACGTAATTGTTACGATTTGTATGATTGCTATTTTGGAAAGGAGTATCAGGATGCGAAATAATATTATATTAGAATGTGTGGAAACAGGCGAACGACTCTATTTGACTAGCAAAAACCAACGCAATACCCCCAATCGATTGGAACTGAAAAAATACTCACCAAAACTGCGGCGAAAAGCCATTTTTCGCGAAATAAAGAAATAAATGGGTTAAGAATACGGAGAAATCTTAAAGAGATAAGTAAGTTAGCAAAGGAGGAAAGACGCGTGGAAAAAACAGATTTGTCAAGTGCCTACCGCCGCTTGAAGAGTCCAAATATCAAGACGCACAAGCGAGCGCTAAAAATTATCCAAGACTACAAGCGGAATAAGAAAAAAATAAGTTAACGAAACTATTTTTCCGAGAAAGGAATAAACAAATGGCCGTACCTGCTAGAAAAACTTCAAAGGCAAAGAAAAACCGACGTCGGGGAAATCAACAATTGAAGAAGCCAGCGATCCATTTTGACAGCACCAGTGGGACTTATACAAGAAGCCATCATGTGTCATTAAAGGAATATCTTCTGGAAAAACCGATCAATGCGAAAGCAAATGGCTGAAAGGAAGTAGAGAATAATGGTGATCCAATATCCATCATTGGTTGAAGAGGCCTATTGGTATCAAAAGAAGTTTGATCCGACAGTCACTAAAGCGGAAATCTTTCAGCGCTTATATCAAAAAGGATTGATTGGACCAACGGGTGAACCAACCAAAGAAGCCTTAGACTTAGGTTACGTCAAGGATTATACAGAGGCCCTGGATCTGACATACACTGATTTCTTAGCTCTTTATCCAGTGTTTGCCAGATTTTCGGCTGACCATTTCAAAAAGATCGACCATTTCTGGGAAATGGATCGAACACTGCAAGAAGAAATTTTAGGTGAAGTAGAGGCAAATCAGTTTACAGAGGTTGAATTGATTGATTTATCCGCTTATTTTGAAGACCGTAAATTATCAGAACCACCTGTCGAATAGAAAGATCAATCGACTAAAAATATCTTTTTGAATATGGTATGCAAATACTTTAACGAAAAATGCACTGAAAGCTGGCTTCCCCTCCGAAAAAGTTCCTCCCTCTTTTATTTTTCTTCTCAGAAGGTTAAAACTGGGAAAACAAAGCAAATCAATTTGGTTTTTAAATAGAAGTTGCTACAATAAGATTCAGGAGAGGAAGTACAATGAAAAAAATTGAAGATGCAAAAGAAACAGAGGTGCTTGCCAAAGCCTATATCGCTGTAAAAGGGTATCAAGACCAAATCAATGTCTCAGGAGATGAAGTAAGTTTTTCTGGAGAAGTTGACAGTGATAAGCATGATGGTTCAGCAAGTAAATTACCTGATACAGAAGATGAAATCAAACAAGCCATCGATAAAATGATTGAAACCATTAAAAAAGAAACGATTTAAGTAGCCTCCGCTGACAGTCATGCAAAAACAGGAAGCAACGACTGAAATGCTTTGCGAAACAATCATTGATGATTTTAACCGAATACTAAGAGGACATTCGCAAAAATTTGGTGAGTTTTGCGAATGTCTTTTTATTTATTCAATTATCGAAATTAGTAAAGGTCCGAATTAAACGATTGGTTGGTTTACTGGGACTAAAGGATTGATTGGAAAAAATTTTAAAATCCATTTTTATAGCGATAGCTGATCATTTAAATAGAGGTAGTTTCAGCACCAGTGAGTTCTGTAGATTCTTTTATATATTTTTGTAATCTTCCATCCTATGATAGTCGTTGTGTTGACCACAAATTCTTTTCTGGAAATAAAGTGGGATACTAATCGGACTTTCCAATCGATTCGTTAAAAACTGAAACAAAAGCGATGAGCTTCTTTTGACTGATGTCAAATAGAAGCTCATCGCTTTTTTACTTATTTTATACTGAAATGTTTTGTTGGTTATTTCATTTAGTGTGGCGTTGAACGCTGACAATTCCATTTTTCTTTCAACTCGTTGTTAGCCAATCAATGAGTTGATTATAGCAGGTATTCGCCACATGATTTTGAGAGCGGTCAAAATCATGTTGTTGAAGATCTAACCATACAGTTTCTTTCAAAGGAACCAGATTTGCCAGAATTGTGGAACAGGAGAAAGGGACATCGGGATCGTTTTTACAATGTGCTAAAAAACATGGCGGAAACTTTTTATAAGAGGCTCTGTTGATTTCAAGTGCTTTTAACTTTTCGCGGGTGCCCAAATAACTTTGCCAATTCCCGTATTGCCGAGCGGAAAGATACAAAGGAAATCGCTTCTCCAAACTGCCTTGTGACATTGGCTGATTGCCAATCAGTTCTTGTGCATCAAGAGGAGAAACTTTTGGAAACTGATTGTAATAAGCAGAGGGAAAAATAAATTCTTTTTGAAACAATTCTTGATAACCGTAAAAACGTATCAATCCTTTTTGTTCCAAGTGAGGTAGATGGGCAGTTAGTAACGTTGCTAGATATCCTCCTGACGAACGACCAAACAGAAAGTAATCCTTAGATTCAGCGCCGCTTAGTTGCCAGCCCTTAGTCAAAAACCATTGTACAGCCATTTTTGCACAACTATAAATATCAGTTAAATCTACTTCAGGAGCTAATGGGTAATCAAAAAGATAGAGATTAAATCCAGCAGCAAGCAACTGGTCTTGATAAAAACTAGGCAAATCTTGCCGTTGACCATATAGGAAACCACCTCCATGAAAATACAAAATGGAACCACGGTTTTTTTCCCCTCTTAATACTGTAACATTCAAAGATAATTCACCAAATGAACCAAATGTAAATTGAACGGCGTTGAAAATTTTTTGTTTTTTATTTCCCATTGTTAAACTTCCTTTTTTATTATATTAAAAAGAGTATAGAGAAAGAAAACGATTTAATAAATGACAAATTGACTAAAAAAGCAAAGAAGTTTGTTAATACTGAACAATGATGATCGCTGATTATGCGCTTACAATATGTATACAAATCAAAGGAGGTAAAGAAATGGGATTGGAAAAAGAAGTAGTAGAGATGTTGGATATGTTATCTAACATAGGAAATGATCCTACTGGTGGGATGACACGGTTACTTTATTCAGATTCATGGAAGCAAGCTCAGGAATATGTTCAAAAAAAGCTCGAGACTTCGGGAATGGCTACCCGATTTGACTCTGTTGGAAATCTTTTTGGACGTATTGAAGGAAGTAAGTATCCAAATGAGACGATTTTATCCGGTTCACATATTGATACAGTGGTGAACGGTGGTACGCTGGACGGTCAATATGGTGTAGTAGCAGCTGTTTTAGCGATCGATTATTTGAAGAAAACTTACGGGGCGCCTTTGCGATCTTTGGAAGTAATCTCAATGGCAGAAGAAGAGGGTAGTCGTTTCCCAACGGTTTTTTGGGGCAGTAAGAATTTTGTCTGTGAAGCCAAAAGAGAAGACGTTGAAACGATTTCTGACTTTGAAGGTCATTCATTCGTCACTGAAATGCGCAGACAAGGATTTGATTTTCGCGATCCAAATGAATCCATTCGTGAAGACATTAAAGCTTTTGTCGAAATTCATATTGAGCAAGGAAGTGTGCTGGAAAAGGAAAACTTGCAAATTGGCGTAGTTAACAATATTGCTGGCCAAAAACGCTATACATTTGTACTGAAAGGACAAGCCAATCATGCCGGCACAACACCAATGGGGTATCGACAAGATGCTGTGTATGGGTTTGCCAAGATATGTTCGACCGTGATCGATCGTGGTTTAGAACTAGGTGATCCATTAGTTGTTACTTTTGGTAAAGTCGAGCCAAAACCGAATACAGTAAATGTGGTTCCTGGGGAAGTCCTTTTCACCATGGATTGTCGTCATACCGATAGCCATCTTCTAGACTCGTTTACAGCAGAAGCAGAACAGCTCATTCAAGAAATAGCTGCGGAGCACGATCTAACTGTAGAGATGGATCTTTGGATGAATGAGCGGCCGGTTCCAATGGATGAAGAAATTGTAGCGACTGTAGAGCGAGCAGTCAAAAATTCGGGAAAACGATACAAAGTAATGCATAGTGGCGCTGGCCATGATTCACAAATCATTGCGCCTCATTTTCCAACAGCAATGATATTTGTGCCAAGTATTGATGGCATCAGTCACAATCCCGCAGAAGCAACACCAACCGACGATTTGATAGCAGGTGTGGAAGTTTTAGCAGCAGCCCTCTATGAACTCGCATATAAAGAATAGAAAGCAGGCAGAAAAAATGGGATATAAAAATAATAATACTGGATATTTGGAAGGCTTACTGCAATCAAGAGCCGTTATCAAAAAAAATAATTTTGCAATTCTCCCTCATGATGGATTAGTCAATAATGTAGTTCCGGGATTCGATAATTGTGAGTGTTCTATTCTAGGGTCAAAAAAACTTGGGGCCTCTTTTGTAGACTATCTTATCACTTTTAAAAAAAATGGTGAGAATAAATTAGGATTTGGCGGACCGGATATTGAAACATTTTTATATGTAATAGACGGAAAGCTTGAAGTAAGCGATGGTCAGGAAGGACACGTTTTAACTACAGGGGGCTACATTTATTTACCTGCTGGGGAAAAGTTATACATGAAAAATTTACAAGATGAAGCAACTGAGGTCTTTTTATACAAAAAACGGTATCAGCCACTAGAAGGCCATGAAGCTTATAAAGTTGTCGGCAATCTATCAGAATTGACCCCTGTCCATTATGAAGAAATGGATGATGTTTTATTGTGGGATTTTTTGCCTAAAGAGTTAGGCTTTGATATGAACATCCATATTCTATCTTTTGAACCAGGGGCTAGTCATGGGTATATTGAAACCCATTATCAAGAACATGGTGCTTATCTACTTTCAGGAAAAGGGATGTATAACTTGGATAATCAATGGTTTCCAGTTGAAAAAGGTGATTACATTTTCATGAGTGCTTATGTACAACAAGCAGCTTACGGCGTCGGGCGAGACGAGCCGTTATCTTATATCTATTCAAAAGATTGTAATCGAGATCCGGAACTATAAGAAGGAGCAGATAAGGATGGAAGAAACGGTTATTGTAGAGCCTCGTGAGTTACAGGAATTGATTCAAAGAAAATTATTTGCGGCTGGTTTGTCCAATGAATATGCAGGTATCATTGCAGAGCATTTGGTTTTTGCTGATGCTAGTGGGATCCATTCTCACGGCGCAGTTCGAGTAGATTATTATGCAGAGCGAATTGCCAAAGGAGGGATGAATCGTACCCCAAAAATGACTTTCAAAGCAACAGGTCCATGCAGTGGCATTTTGGATGGACAAAACGGTCCCGGACAAGTAGTTGTGCTAGAAGCAACAAACTATGCGATTGAAATGGCAAAAAAATCAGGTGTTGCAGTAGTTGGAGTCAGAAAAACGAGTCATAGTGGAGCGCTATCTTATTATGTTAAAAAAGCGGCACAAGCAGGATTTATTGCCCTTTCAATGTGCCAATCGGATCCCATGGTTGTACCTTTTGGTGGCAAAGAAAACTATTTTGGCACTAACCCAATTGCCTTTGCTGCTCCTCGGAAAAGTGGCGACCCTGTTGTTTTTGATATGGCTACCACTGTACAGGCATGGGGGAAAATTCTGGATGCTCGTTCAAAAAATAAAGATATACCAGATACTTGGGCAGTCGATGAGCATGGAAAACCGACTACTAATCCGCACCATGTCCATGGATTATTGCCTATAGCAGGACCTAAAGGTTTTGGTCTGATGATGATGGTGGATATTTTGTCAGGGATGTTACTGGGGTTACCTTTCGGTAAACATGTATCATCGATGTACCATGATTTGACAGTGGGACGTGATCTGGGACAGTTTATTCTGCTGATAGATCCCCAGAGATTCACGGAGCTTGACACTTTTAAAGCATCGATTGAACAAATGATTACGGAATTACATGAAACGCCAGCAGCAGAAAATTTTGATCAAGTTTATTATCCGGGCGAAATCGGCCAGTTGACTTATGAAAAATATATGCGGGAAGGAATCCCAATCGAAAGAAATATATATGCTTACTTACAAAGTGATACGATCCATTTCGATCAATATTCCGGTGCGGATGCTTTTGCTCAAACTGGAACAGGAAAGTGAGGAAACCTATGCTACACACAGTTATTCAAAAAAATAATTATCAAGATTCTATTGTGTTGATGCTCTTAACTAACCGTTTACTCACACTTGATGGTGTGAATAATGCTTCGGTGATGATGGGAACTCCTGCAAATAAAGATATTTTTAAAACAGGAGGTTTATATACTGAAGAAATGGCATCAGCTACATCAAATGATATGGTCTTGGTTTTAGATATCGAAAACGAAACGTTGATCGAAACAGTAATGAACGAAATCGATTCGTTTATTGCAGATCAAGGGAAGCAAGCTGATTCGGGAAACACTGAAATTGTAAAAACATGGGATAGAGCGCTAGAACTTGGTGAAAAAGCTGGCGTAGCCGTTCTATCGATTCCAGGAACATTGGCTGCATCAGAAATCGAAAGGGGACTATCTGCCGGGAAACATATCTTTTGTTTTAGTGATAATGTCTCGCTAGAGGATGAAGTACGTCTAAAGAAACTTGCACATGAAAAAGGGTTGCTTTTGATGGGACCAGATTGCGGCACAGGCATCATCAATGGCATTCCAGTAGCTTTTACTAATGCGGTTCGAGAAGGAAAGATTGGCGTAGTTGGTGCATCAGGAACAGGGATCCAAGAAGTGACGACCATCATTCATAAATTAGGGGAAGGTGTGACTCAAGCAATTGGCACCGGGGGCCGCGATTTGAAGGAAGCAGTTGGTGGGATCACGATGAAAGATAGCATTGTTGTCTTGGAAAATGATCCAGATACAAAAGTGATCGTCGTAATTTCGAAACCGCCTGCGCCAAATGTGCGTGATGAAGTGCTAGATTTATTAAGGTTAGGAACAAAACCAGCTGTCACCATTTTCCTTGGCGAAAAACCAGCCGATCATGAAGAAAATCTTTATCGAGCATATACTTTGGAAGAAGCTGCCCAATTAGCCGTTCAACTACTTAGACAAGAACCGATGCACTCTTTCTTGGAAGAAGAGACAAAGCCTATTTTTTCAGCGAAACAACAAAAGATCAAGGGGTATTATTCAGGTGGGACTTTGGCTTATGAAGCGGCAATGCTGCTTAAAGCTGGCTTAAAGTTAACAGAAGAATCTGCTTATGAAGAAGGCTACATCTTAAAAGTTGATGGACATGAAATCATTGACCTAGGGGATGACATTTATACTCAAGGAAAACCTCATCCGATGATTGATCCAACAAAGCGAATTGAAATGATGGAACATGCAGGCGAGGATCCAGAAACGGCAATCATCTTGATAGATGTTGTGTTAGGATATGGCTCTCATTCAGATATGGCCAGTGAATTAGCACCAACGATCAAAAAATTAAAAGCCAATGCCAAAAAAGAAGGGCGTAAGTTAGAAGTAATTGCAACGATTGTGGGAACAGAGTTAGATCCTCAAAACATTCAAGAACAAGAATCAATTTTATCAGAGGCTGGCGTGATTTTATGTCAAAGTAATACTCAAGCTGTTAAAAAAGCATTGGCGATGCTGGGGCATCCATTACCAGCGATCAGCCGTCAGATACTGCCGAAAAAAGAAACGAAAAATCTGCGCGAATTACCGGAAATATCACAAAATAGCCAAGCACTGCTAGCAAATGAAGGGTTTATCAATATTGGTTTAAGAAGCTTTGCAGAAGCAATCCAGGAGCATCATGGCAAGGTGATCCAATATGATTGGCAACCTGTAGCTGGAGGAAATATAACATTACAAAAAGCGTTGCGTTTCTTGGAACAAGTCACATTAATAGAGAAGTGATCTGGCTAAAGCTTATTTTAAAGAGTATCTCAAAGGAATAAGGAAATATAGTCGTTCCTAGCGCTGAACTCAATAACAGAAAAATAATAGACAAATAAAAAGGAAGCTGATTTATTGAGCAATCTAAGTATACAAGGAGAAGATAATCGTGTATGAAACTATTGAAGAAGCAAATCAAGCAGTCATTGCCAAAATCGTAGCGGGAGCTCCTTTCCTGATCGATATTGTTCCAGCTGCCAGTGTGATTCCTGAGTTAAAAGAAGGAAAAGTTCTTTTACACGCTGGTCCACCTATTGATTATGATCAAATGATTGCGCCTATCCAAGGAGCTTGTGTCGGCGCAGGCCTTTTTGAGGGATGGGGTGAAACAGAAGAAGATATTCGCTGTTTATTAGAAACTGGAGAAGTGACACTGATTCCTTGCCACCATGTTCAAGCAGTAGGACCGATGGGAGGGATCACTTCAGCGAATATGCCAGTATTGGTGGTTGAAAATAAAACAGATGGTAATCGTGCCTATTGCACAATGAATGAAGGAATTGGCGCTGTTCTCCGTTTTGGTGCTTATTCGCAAGAAGTGATCGATCGTCTTCATTGGATGAAAAATACATTAGCGCCTGTTTTAAGTGCTGCCTTAAAAACAAAAAATGAGGGTGTAAATATAAATGTGTTAGTTGCTAAAGCCATTGCGATGGGAGATGAATTCCATCAGCGAAATATCGCCGCTTCATTAGCCTTTTTGAAAGAAGTCGCTCCTTCAATCGTGGCTTTAGAGGGATTTGAGAGCGAAAAATCTGAAGTGATGCAATTTCTAGCAGATACAGATCAGTTTTTCCTAAATATTATGATGGCCTCTTCAAAAGCAGTATTAGATGGCGCTCGTACGATTCAAGAAGGAACTGTTGTTACTGCGATGTGTCGAAATGGTCATGAATTTGGTATTCGTATCTCTGGAATGGGTGATGAATGGTTTACTGGGCCAGTTAATATCCCGAAAGGCCTATATTTTTCGGGCTTTAATGAAGCAGATGCCTCCCCGGATATGGGAGATAGTGCGATTACAGAAACTTTTGGAGTGGGTGGTATGGCAATGATCGCAGCTCCTGCTGTTACTCGTTTTGTAGGGACCGGCGGCTTCTATGATGCACTGAAAACGAGCAATGATATGTTAGAAATTTCGATTGATACAAATCCAAATTTTCCCGTACCTACTTGGGATTTCAAAGGAATCTGTTTAGGAATCGATGCTCGTAAAGTCGTGGAAACAGGTATCTTACCAGTTATCAATACAGGGATTGCTAACAAAGAAGCTGGAAAAGGACAAATTGGTGCAGGAACAGTCACTCCACCAATGGTTTGTTTTGAAAAAGCTGTATTAGCTTATGCAAAAAAATTAGGTTTTGTGGAATAAGAATCAAACAATTATCCAATTAATGAAAGTGGGCAAGGAAGATGTTCTTCGCAAAGTGGATAGATCAAGCATTATTGGGACAAGAGTTTGTCAATGGAAGATGGCACGTACACAGTGTCTTCAAGCAGAGCCTCAATCTGCAAGATCAATCAAAACAACAGCTGCTAATGATCACGGCCCAAGAGCTACATTTTCCCAAAGGAATTGTGGTCGCACCTACTGATTATTTGCTGATGGCAAAAGAATTGTCCGCGGAGACAGTCATTATGATTCAACAAAGAGTGATTCATTTTCCAAAACACAGTCTCTCTTTTCAAGAAAGTGTTCATTCGGATACCCATTGGCAAGCAGAAGCGAATGCCTTTGATCCACAGGCTTTTTGGTCAACGCTAGACCTAATAACCAAAATGACAGGCTACCATGAAATGCTAAACCAAGTAACAAGCAGTCAACAGTCCTTTTGTTTGGCAATCGATCAACTGTGCGATTTATCTTTCAGGAGGCAACGTCAAGGGGTGTCATATTTATTGGGGCGGGGAATTGGATTGACTCCAACAGGAGATGATATGCTTGTAGGCCATTTATTTGCTCGCTTAGTTATGGATAGAAAAGATCTTCGTCTGACAACTTATCTTGATCGCAAATTAAAAAGTCTCCATGACTTAACAACAGATGTCAGTCGACACTATTTGATAAATGCTCTGGAAGAGTCTTTCAACCAGACGACGTTGTCATTGGTCGAAAGTCTGACTAGGGAAGAATATCAATCAGTCATCAAAAGAATTCTTGAATTAGGGCATACTTCGGGAGCTGATTTTTTAGCAGGTTTTGCTCGTAGTATCCATTGTTTTCAACAAAAAAGAAATGAGGAATGACCATGCCAAGACGAGTTGTTATTGCTTTAGGAGGCAATGCAATTTTAAAACCCCATCAATCGGCAACGGTTGAAACACAGATCGCTAATATCCGATCAAGTGCAGAACAAATCATAAAATTAGAAAAGTTAGATCATCAAATTGTTGTTACTCATGGGAACGGACCACAGGTAGGCAATATATTAAGACAAAATGAAGAAGCAAAAGAAGTTGTACCACCATTTCCTTTGGATGTGTGCAATGCAGAATCACAAGGGTTTATTGGTTATTTGATGGAGCAAAGTATCAAAAATGAAATTGAGCAGGAGGAATTGACCTGCAGTGTTGTAACCTTACTGACCCAAGTAGAAGTGAGTTTAGAAGATCCAGCCTTCCAAGAACCTTCAAAACCGATTGGTCTTTTCTATGATGAAGCAGAGGCAATGACATTGGCAAAAGAGAAGAATTGGATAATGCAAGAAGATGCCGGGCGCGGCTATCGGCGAGTGGTTCCTTCCCCCCAGCCGATAGCTATCCATGGTGTGGAGGCAATCGTTCATCTACTGAACCAGAATACGATCGTCATTGCTGGCGGTGGGGGAGGAATCCCTGTTATTAAGGAAGAAACAGGTCTTCGAGGCATAGAAGCAGTAATTGACAAAGACCGCACTGGAAAAAAATTGGCAGAACAAATAGATGCGGATGTCTTCATGATGTTGACAGATGTTAGCAATGTTTATATCCACTATGGCACGCCACAACAAGAAAAACTCACAGAATTATCTGTAGATGAAGCAGAAGGTTATTTTGATGCAGGCCACTTTGCAGAGGGAAGTATGGGTCCAAAGATGGAAGCAGCGATTGGATTTGCGAAACAAGGGAAAACAGCGATTATTTGTTCTCTGGAAGAGGCTGATCTTGCTTTGAGTGGGCAAGCAGGAACAAGAATCGTTGGCTGAACTGCTCTAATTAGCTAATATCCTTCTTCTGATAGTTCCAGAGCTAGACGTAAATCTAAACTAATAGCTGGATCATGGATGTTTTTCCCTAATAATTTCTGACACTGCTCAATGCGATATTTTATTGTGTTCCGATGCACGAAGAGTGTTTTGGCTGTACGAGTAATTTCGCATTGATAGTCAAGATAATAACGCAGTGTTTTTCGCAATTCGATCATGGCATCTTCTTCAGGAAAGGCAAGGTCTTTTAAGATCGTTCGGCAGAAATAATGGATGTCTTCTGGACTCATTTTTTCAAAAAGACTGCGCATGCCTTTTTGATGATAGAAAGAAACTAAGGGAGGAAGGTGCCCTGACTTTCGTTCTTCATAGGCTGTCTTTGATTCGATATAGGAACTTGCTAAGTCGTCTATGCTCTCATAAATCGTTCCAACACCAAAAGCCATTTTGAAAGGGAGACTGGCTGCTAGATCATTGGCTGTTTTAATCAATATATTCTCTAAATCCTCACATTTATGTTGCACCAAAATAGCAAAATCCGTGCTTTCTTTGAGACGAAAAAGGCAAACATCTTTGATTCGAAGTCGAAGCTGTTCACTAAACCATTGATAGGCCAAGTCACTTTCTTCTTCATGGTATTTGACCTTTGCCTCCGTGTCTTTTGTGGGATCACAAGCACCATAAATAACTCGATAATGACGTGCTTTTACGATTCCGAACGTTTTTCCAAGATCCAACCAATCTTTGGGTTGTTGCTTGGTTGACTGCTGATATTCAATCATTCGAGTCCAAAAGTCGCTTTTTAAATCTTCTAAGGATTCTTGTACTTTTTGATTCTTATACAGCATAAAGGAAAGCACAAGCGCAGCTTGTTCCATAGCAAAGTCTGATACGGGATAGGGGATCGCTTCAGGATTCAATATCACGAGGTAGTGTGGGAAATAAGTGGAAGTTTCAATCGCATAGTAAGAAATCTGTGACGTTTTTTCGTGAAGATCTTTTATGGGGATGGCACCACTTTTTTCACCAGTAAATACCCCTTTAGTATGGATCAACTGATGAATATAGTATTCTGCTGGCTTGGACATCCGTGTAAAGTGTTTGGAATGTGCAATCACTTTCTTGAAAGGATTCAATAGAATGATGGGCGTGTTGACCATCTGTCCAAAATCAGCGATAAAGCGAGCAATGCTGACGTCTTTCATCAATGAAGCAGAGAATCTTTTCTGGATGTCTAGCGCGTAACTAAGCTGTTCGGTTTTGGTATCCCATAATAAATTCAGTAGCTGGTGCATTAAACGACCCAGTGGCATCGTAGCAGGTACTTCAACAATCGGAAAATTACGCTTTTCTGCATAATCAATCACTTCTGGATCAATGGTGTCTATAAAACGACCAATTTTTATCCCTAAGCCAGCTGCATTTTTTGCAACTAATGAATCGATCAATGTAAACAATGCTTGCTGATGATCTTTATAAATCATTGCAGTAGTTAGAATAAATGTGCGTTCAGGAATGTAATGGGCAATATCAGGAGTTTCAGTGATTTCAATACTGTCCACCAATTTCGCAGCACTTTGCGAACCGGTTAACAACCGTAAATTAGAAAAGCGGGGAGTTGTGAGTATTTCTGAGACTAATTTCATAGCAGGCTCCTTTGAGATTGAACATAATAAACAAAAAAAACACTTTGTTAGTCCTATTGTACAACAGATTTGGAAGCGTTGACAAGGGAACTTCAAAGGTTGATCAGAGATGGAGAGGACAAAAAATGTATAAAGAGTTAACTATTGCACAACGTACCATAATGACACCGGGACCGGTAGAAGCGCATCCGGTCGTTTTACAAGCGATGACAAACCGGATACTTGGACAATTCGATCCGAGCTTTTTAGAGATTATGAATGAAGTAAAAGAAATGATCAAAAAGCCTTTTGGAACAGAGAATAAAGAAGCCTTTGCCGTGGATGGAACTTCCAGAGCAGGACTAGAAGCAGCGCTAATCGCTTTGATTGAACCTGGAGATAAAGTATTGATTCCTGCATATGGACGTTTTGCTTATCTATTAGGCGAAATTTGCGAGCGAGCGCAAGCAAATGTTTCCTATCTTGAGAAAGAATGGACAGCTCCTTTTTCACCGGAAGAGGTGATCAAGGCTATTAACGAGTTTCAACCAAAAATTGTAGCTATGGTTCACGGGGAAACAGCAAATGGTCAGATGCAACCATTAAAGGAAATCGGTGCTTATTGCCGTGAGAAAGATCTTTTCTTCGTGGTTGATATGGTAGCCACCTATGGCGGAGTAGAACTAGCGGTGGATGAGTGGTGTGTTGACATTGCCATTGCTGGGACTCAGAAATGTTTAAGTGTTCCTTCTGGTCTTGCGCTGGTCACTTACAATGACCGTGTTGAAAAGTTGATCAATAGCCGCTACCAAAAAGAATTAGGCCTTAGCAAGAGTGATCGAAATGACCGGCACATTACGAGTAATTATTTGGACTTGAGCCAACTACAGCGTTATTGGAATTCCGAGCGGATCAATCACCATACTGAAGCAACTAGCATGATTTATGCCCTTCATGAAGGGTTACGTATGCTCTTAGCAGAAGGTCTTGAGGCTGCCTATTCTCGCCATTCGGTTAATGAAGGCGCATTGCTTGCTGGAATCAAAGCGATGGGCTTGCAAATTTATGGAAACAGGGAGACAAAGATGCCAACAGTCACGCCAATTCTCATTCCGGAAAATATTGATGGAGAAAGCGTACGGGAAGAAATGCTCCATTTTTTTGGTGTAGAAATTGCAAGTTCTTTTGGCGAGCTGAAAGGCAAAATCTGGCGCATTGGTAACATGGGATACAGTAGTAGAAAAGAGAATATTCTTCATGTTCTCTCAGCTCTGGAAGGTGTGTTGATGCATCAAAGAGCGTCCATTGAACCCGGAAAAGCTGTTCCAGCAGCGATCAATTATTACCAAAATAAAACGAATTAGTCTATCTGCACAATTAGAATTTGGAGTTTGTGAAAAATGACAAATGAAAAGCAATACAATAAAACGTAAAATAATACTATATTGAAGCGCTTCATTATCAGGAAAATTCACAGACTTATAGAAAGCAACTGATGGAGGGAAAATAATGGAAATCAAAAAAGAACGAGGCGGTTTTGCGTATTGGAAACAAATTATCATTCTTATGTGTTCAGGTTGGGTAACAATCTGGATCTACCGTTCTGCTTTATCGCCTATTTATCCGCAAATCAATGAGTCCCTTGGGGGAAATATTTCGGATACTGCATTAGGATCAATCGCAAGTTTTTATTTTTTTGGTTACGTGATTATGCAAATACCTGCTGGATTTTTGGTTGATAAAATTGGTAAAAAAACCGTTTTGATTCCAGGATTTATCGTTTTTGCACTGGCAGCGCTTCTTATCTCGCAGGCTTCTTCAATAACGATGATTTATACGGGAAGTTTTTTGGCGGGGATCGGTTGCGGCTCTTTTTATGGTTCAGCCTACTCTTTAACTTCACAAAATATCCCTAAAGAGAAGAAAAGTTTTTCAACGGCGATTGTGAATAGCGGTTCTGCGGTGGGATCAGGATTTGGAATGATCTTGTCGAGCTTTTTAGTTATTCAAATGAACATGCCATGGCAAACAATGATGTTTTTATCAGCTTTTCTGATTATCTGCATGACAATTGCTTTCGGGTTAGTTATCCGCAGCAATAAAGAGGACGTTGCTTTCTTGGAGAGTCAGGAAGTGGCAGAAGATCAACCCAAGGAAAAAGTCTCACTTTCTTCACTATTTTCTCTGCGGATGCTCTTTACGTATGTGTTATACTTTGCTACTTGCTATGCTTATTATATGACCGTTACTTGGCTGCCAAATTTTCTCGGTACTGAAAGAGGATTTCAAGGAGTAGCGATTGGCTTTTCATCATCACTAGTGGCTTTTGCTTCGATTCCCGGGGCTCTCTTTTTCAGTAAGCTAGCAGATAAATATATGCAAAAAAAAGTGACTTTCATAGTAATCTTAGAAATTTTAGCAGCTTTAATGTTATTAATTACCGTACAAGCAACAAATGCTACTTTTCTTATGATTGCACTGATTCTGTACGGTTTCTTGGGCAAGTTGGCAGTTGAGCCGATTATCATTTCTTGGCTAGGAGAAAATGCGCCTAAGATTGGTGTAGGAACAACTCTGGGAGTATTCAACTTTTTCGGAATGATGTCTTCGGTGATTGCACCAACTTTGACTGGATCGATATCTGATGCGACGGGTTCCAAAGTAATGGGTTTTTATATCGCTATTATTTTATTGATAGGTGGCACATTCTTATTTTTAACCGTTAATTCAAAGAAAAACAAGTAGAAAAGTGAGGAGCGCCAAATGAAAAAACGAACCGTAAAAATCAGTCTGACAAACCAAATCATGGTTGCTACGATATTGGGGATTTTCTGGGGCGTTTGTCTTCCTAGTTTTGGTGATCAATTACAAGTGATTGGTGATATCTTCTTACGACTTATCCAGATGTCCGTGGTGGTTTTAGTTATGGGTTCTGTGATTGAGGCAGTAGGAAAATTAGATCCGAAAGAGCTGGGAGGAATTGGGCGTAAAGTTTTTCTTTGGTTTACTGGTTCTACAATTGTAGCAGCTGTTGTTGGTCTTCTCTTTGCACTAATCTTAAAACCAGGAACAGGCATTGATAGGAATACGTTGGGTACAGCAGAGACAATGGCTAGTGTGGATACGCTTGAAGACTTGATTTTGAATTTCATTCCAGTGAATATTATTCAAGCAATGGTTGAACAAAATATGATTCAAGTCATTATTTTTTCGCTCCTATTTGGATTTTCTTTGAGTCTAATAAAAGATGAAAAGAAAAATTCGCTCTTTTTAGATTTGATTACGAGTTTCAATCATGTTTTATTAAAAATGATTAGTCTTATTATGAAGCTAGCACCCTTGGGGATTTTTGGGTTAGTTGCTTCACTGGTACAAGACACAGGGATTAGAGTGCTTAGTATGTTGGTCAACTTCTTGTTCACGTTTGCTGTAGCGTCCTTCGTATTTCTCTTTTTCTGGTTTGTCTTGACCGCTTTTTATTGCAAGGTGTCATTTATCCGTCTCATTAAAAATATGTGGCGAGTCTCAGTCATTTCTTTCACGACTACATCTTCAGCGGTGTCATTACCCTTTCAGATTGAGGATGGTAAAGAAAAATTAGGGATCAGCGACCGAATCAATAAGCTGGTCATGCCGTTGGCAATGACCTTAAACAGTAATGGATTGGCATTGTTTTTGTCACTGGCGATGGTGACGATTGCACAAACATATCATATCCATTTAGGTTTTGCAGATTTTCTACAAATCATTTTACTGTCTGCATTAGCCTGTTTAGGAACGATTGTCGTACCCGGTGGTGGTTTAGTGACCCTTGCCACAGTTTTGCCAATGGTTGGTCTTCCGACAGAAAGTATTGCTTTGCTTGCTGGTATCGATTGGTTTTCGGGAATGTTTCGTACATTATTAAATGTAGTTCCGGATATGACCGTTGCGATGATTGTCGCCCATGATGAAGATCAGTTAGATTACGAAGTCTTTAATAAAGTGACTAGAGATCTTCAGAAGTTAAAAACATAGAGAAAATAGAAAAATAGGTTGGAAAAGATTTTTGTGGGATTACTTTTCATCACAGAGGCTTTTTTTAGAGAAAGTGGAAACACAAAATAAATATTGGAAAGGGTAATGAGGGAACCTTAAAGATAGAAAAAAAATCATTCTCGGCTGGTCGATCGACTTGTTGAGAATGATTTTTTTCTTACCACTCGTTAACACTTTCTCACAAGTCATTGGCAGCAAGAATCAGTTCTGTTTTTTTGACTGCTCAGCCACTCGTCGTTGTTCTTCCGCAAAATAGTTGAATGTTTCGTCGTTGTTTCCGGTAATATCGCTAGTGCCTCTATTGATTTTAACGAGTGCACCATTCGCACCGCCTAATCCGGTATCGACCATGGGGTGCCACCCTTTATGAGGGTCTTTTCCTTCTTCCCGTAAGTCAAAGTTCTTTTTTCTTAAAATCATTTTTTTCTGCTCTTTTTTCTTTTGATGATTTTCGATGGAGTTTTTGATGATTTTCATGAGAACACGCCCTTTCGTGGTGTGGCGACAAGACTTTGATTATATACAACCTAATTGTAATATTTTTTTATCTTAAATACAATAAAAGACTGTGCCATAAGTCTCCTACAAGTAACAGTATCCAAACATGATATCGTATTGCTTCTGCGGTGCAGTGGCTCCTCGTCGCAAAAGTCCGAGGAATCTATCGCAATAGCACATGATTCGGATTAACTTGTTGGGTGATGACTTATGTCACAGTTCCTAGT
>NZ_JALAHI010000119.1 GCF_022711995.1 Enterococcus sp. | reverse complement strand
TTTTTATACTTTTTCTGAATAAACAGAGATATCTTAATTATAGAATGAGACAATCTTAAAGAAACGTCAATCAATATCCTCTTTCAATAGAAAATTGTCCTTTTCTCTTTGTACCTCTTATTACAGAAACTAAGATCCAAAATCGACCAAGAATTATTTTCCCATGATAGACAAAAATTTTCTAGTTTAATAAATTTCATGAGAACCGAATAAAAACGAAGGTGTGGTGACAAAGGGAAAAAGACCGGCTTACTTTCTTAGGTAAACCAGGTCCTTTCTATAAAATAATTATCTTTAGATTTTAAAAATCAGCTGTTTTCAACTAGCACCGTGTATGAATTGTCGGTTTTGAAAGGGTCCTCCTTTATTGTTCATCTCCCGGGACTAGAACGATTTTACGTTTTTCCTCATTTCTTTCAAGGACCGAATGGGCCCAAGAGGCATCGGAAAAATGTTTGATGAGAATATTGTTTTCCAGTAATTTCCCCTGACCAAAATAGCGATTTATCTGCTCCCCAGCAGATTGAAGTTGAGAAATAGTAGCTAAACTAATCACAAAACCCTTGATTTGTTTATTCTGAGTATAGAAAGACTGCACAGAAAAAGCAGCTGGTGGAATCGGCGCTGTGATGATTCCTAGGACACCATTAACTGTTAAGCAATCTAGATTTGATTGTAAAGAGACTTTTCCAGAAGTATCAATCACAAAATCGATCCCATGAGGATGCTTTTGCTGAATTAGCTGAACTAGATCATCTGTATGATAACTGTAACATTCTTGACTGCCTATACTACGGAGCTCACCAAAGGAATCGGGGCGACTCGTTGTTAGTACATGAGCACCTAAATCGCAAGCAATCTGAATCAACTTTTTTCCTAAATGTCCCGCTCCTCCCTCAATCAACAGTGTGCTTTCCCCAGACAGATTGAGCACATCCTTCAATAAAATAGTAGCTGTGGCTGCTGAATGCACGGAAGCAACAAGTCGCAATGGATCACAGTTTTCCGGCACGCGAAATAAGCGCTCCTCTGGAACGGCAGCGAGCGTACTAGTCACTCCTTGACGGCCTTCGTAGCCCATACTGTTGGTCCAAACCCAATCTCCCGCTTTAAATTTGCTAACTTTCTTCCCAACATCAATGACTTTTCCTACTGCATCCCGTCCAATAATAAAAGGCAAAGGAATGGGTGTTTGGTACTTACCAGAACGAATAAAGGTATCGACATGATTTACTGCAACACCGCGCACTTCAATCAAAACTTCATTTGACGAAATCTCAGGATCTGGTAAAGTTTCGATTACTACGTTTTCTGGTGATCCAATGTGCTTGATTACTGCTGCTTTCATGTTTCTTATCTCCTTTTTTATCCTCATGACGACTTAAATAAATTTTTAACCTTCCTTCTTGTTATACCGCCAAAATCGAAGGTTAAAACCTTTTTTATTTTAAAAATCTATTATTGAGGACCGTTTGTCAGAGTCCAAGTTAATTGTCCTTCATATGCCCCTTTTTGATCGGTCGGATGAACCGTCATTCGAAGACATTCTGCGAGTTTAATCTTAGCAGCTCCTTTGCCTTCAAAAATCAGTTGATCTTTCGAGTTGATTTGAGTGATCTGGTCATGGTTAACAATACTCAATCGATTCTTTAATCGATCTCCGTGGTTGTTTTGCAGTGGCTGTTCTTCGCGAACAGACAGGCGCCACTCCTTCTTTTTTGCGCTTGTATCAGTCACTCGTATTTCTTGATCACTTGGCAGATTCACAAACTCATCCGAAACTGGGATTTCTTGCACTTTGAAATCGAGGCTGTCTGGTATCTCGAAGCGAGGTCCAACGTACTTGACAATGGTACTAGCTTCAGAGGATAAGTTATTCAACGATGCCACTGCAATGACTTTCGTCCCTTCTTTTTGTTGTGGAATTGGCAACAGATATTTTCCACTCTTATTGACTCTCCCTTTTGCGATTTCGTTATCATTCACTTTGATTATAATTTCTGCTTCTGGCTCAGCCGTTCCACTTACTTGGGTACTTTCGGTGGTCAATGCATCAATCGTAGTTGGAGCGATTTCTGTTTTCTTTGAAAAACTGCCGCCAGCAATTTTCCCAACTTTTCCTGAATCAAAATTCTTTAAGAAAACTGCATTAGTTGATTCCAAGTCTAACGTTCGTTGCCCAGTTGTATAAGTATCTAGAACAAAACTTGCGGTTAATGGACCTTCATAAACAGCATCTGGTTCTTCGGATTCGGTATTCTTAATTTTCCACGTACTTAGTCCTTTTAAGGAATCAACACGGACAGTTGTTGGGAGTGCATAGGCACCCAATGCAGGCCCCTTACTGTTGGAAATCTTGAAATTAGAATCATTAAGGAGATTTAATGTATTACCAGTTTGGAGTGTTGCCTGCAATCCTTCAGAGGAGGCAACCAATGTCCCATTGCTTTTGACTGTCACTGATCCGTTAAGAAGCAAAATCGCTTCTTCATCAGTTACCTTTGAACTTACGTTTAATGTTCCGGCATGATCAACTACCATGCTTCCTCCAGCTGCACTGCGAATCGCAGAGTCCACATCGGAGTCAATCGTGACATTCCCGTGGACAGCAACGTTTCCATTGGGATTATACATAGATAGCCCTAATCCTTTTGCAGCTACTTTTATGTTTGCTCCCAGACCAACATTGATGCCATCACCTGTATTAAGAGCAATGTAATTTGCAGTATCTGTACATTTCACCTTCGCATCATTGGCAATGTTTAATTGCTTTCCTTGAAATACTTCTTGTAAATTGGCACTTGCTTCAATGGTTCCTTCTAAATTTGCTGTTCCATTCGCCAAATAAATGAACTGATTTCCTGTTGAAGTCACGTTCTTATAGTTAACAGTCACGCCTGGATACTCGGACCAGAAAAGTGGATAGATGGATTGATTGGTTAGGTGAATGTCTTCGATCCCACATACAGCATTGTTCAAAGCTACACCAATTGGTTGATAATTCATATCAATTGTATGCCCATTTCCCAAAATCTTTTTATTACTGAAGATATTAAATGGTTCCAATATTTTAATATCGTGAGCTAAAGAAATTATTTGTGTCTTTGAATTAAGCAAGGCAGACTTGAATTCAGAGTATGTGTTCACCGTCACAGAGTTTTCTGTGAATGTTTTTTTCAAGTCTTTTTTTGCACTGTACTCTTTTTCTCCTTTTGCTTGTCCGAAATCGAATCTCCAGTTGTATTTAAAACTTTTTGGTCATTGGCAGGTTGTTCGTCACTCGTTTTAACTGCTGTAATTGAGGAGGAAGACTCAGAATGCGGAAGTTGAGATTCCGCTATTGAACATTTGGATGAACCATTCTTGAATGAATCAGTACTGGTTGCACTCTCTGAACTTGCGGAAGTTGTTCCTTTCTCTTCAGCAAAGCCTACATTAGTTTTACCGATACAGCCAGCTGTTAATGTGATAAGCACTAGTAAACAATAGATTTTTGCTTTCTTTTTCATGTCACTACTCCTTCATCTTTTTTGGTTATTCCTTTTGTCCATCGGTCATTCGGTTACTTTTAGTCGTAAAGGATCTTATTTTGTATAAAAAGATATCCCTTCGGCCTTTTCCCATTCGTATAACAATCGTTTAATCATCACTTCGCGTAACTAATTTTCTTATGGCTATCATTGATTCCGTGATCTTTCCACATAGTTAAACCATTCAATACTTGGGTTAGTCCTCGAATTGAATACTTAAAATCTTCACTTTCTTATAGGCTGGATCAGCATACAATTTCATTCTCCCATGAACAATTCATTGAATCTAGCGCAATATTTTTCTTGAAAATTGAAAAAATACTATCAACGAAGAAAGACTGTGGAAAAAATAGTTTTTTTTCAAAATTAGATGGGGTCAAGTATGTATTTTAGAGAAGATAATCCATAGCGTTTTTCAAAGAATAACAACTGATTACTGAATGATACTCAATTAGCACCATAAAAAAAGCCGTCTCTAATGGCTAAAGGGAACGCAGTTTTCTTCTATTTGATCCATAGAAAAAGATCTGGAATGGTAACTACCATCTCAGATCTTCTTTCGTTTTTATGCAATTTGTTAAAAACACCTATTGAGTATTCTCAAATGTTTCAGCCGATCATTCTTATCATTCTTTAGCCTAACAGAATCTCGTACACGATATATAGTTCCCAAGCCGATAGTTTTATTTTATAAAATTGCTCTAATGTATAAAAAATCATTTGTGCATTTTGATAAAAAGGTTTCTGGTTTATTTTTAACTCATTGATGTCTACTGGTACGGGGTAATCTTCGGCGCCAAGAATCGTTCGCTCCACCATTAACGCCAAATGCATCATTAAGTTGAATTTCATTTTTGCATTCAGTCTCAAGTTGAACCTTTTTTCGCACTTCTCTACCACATCTTCTACTTGACGAATAATGACGTCAGGATTCAGAAACTCAAGCTTTTCTGATAGTCCTTCTTTCGAGAAAAAGTGGATAAACTCTTTTACTAGTAATGGCACGCTATTTGGATGAATCAAGCTTTTCAGTTGTTTATTTAGATGTCCCTCTGCATCTTCATCTAATGCATCGATCAAATTGATACTAGGAACAGCTGCCGAATTATCTAAATAAGAAGTAGTTACGATCAATGCGGTTTCTTTCAAGTAACCTTCTTCTGATGAGGCGCGCTCTAATGTATTCACTAGTTCACTATAATTCAATACGATCAGCTTGATATCAGGATTAAAATATTTCTCGCAAATGGTTTTGATTTGTTTGGCGACGTCTCGACCAGATATACTGGCTATGATGACATTCTTTTCTACTGCAAACCCTTCGAAATATTGAATATTCGTAACAAAATTTTGCTCTGCACTTTTGGCAATCTCATAAAAAAGATGTCCATTTATTAGCTGCTGGCCGATTTCTAATGCGAAAGAGGTGGTTAAATTATTGATCACTAAGAGTTCACCAAGAATCTGAGGCTTTAAACCTTTATACAGATGTGTCAATGAACCCATATCTACTAGCATAATGACCCCTTCAGAAGTATCTCTTTCTGATAGCCAATCGCTAACTTTCAAAACGATATCTCTTGCGGAAGAAGACAAAGGCATGTTGATGGCATCAAAAACATAGTCACCACACATTTTATTTGCCACAGCTTGAATACTACTAGCGGTAGTATTTCCATGAGCAACAAGAAGCGCTTGATAGTAAATGTCTTCTGAAACTTTACCAATAAGCAGCACTGCCAGAAGAAAACTTGCTATTAGTTGAATCTCATCAGGTAATGACTTTGTTAAGTTTGTTGATAAAAGCAAGGTTCTTGGGAATTCTTTTGAAAGAAGATGGCGTTTCTCCGTTATTTTCTTTATGGAAATATCGTTTTGTAGAATCTTTAGTAAGCGACAAACTATGGAAACAGCCTCCTGTGTCAAAGCCGTATTATCAATCACTAATCGATTTTGTTGTTGAATGTTAGTGACAATGTTCACTGAAAGACTATCGTTCATCAAGGACATGGTATTTTCGTGATACTTATTATCAAAATCTCGCAGCTTTTCTTTCATAACAATGAAATCACTTATTTCAAGTAATGGTTTCAATTTATTCTTCAGAAGATGATGTTTTGCTGAAGTAGACTTTGGTGCTGGCGGATAAGTGATTTGAATAGTATGTTCATTATCCGATCCGATAAACAATGTCGAACTGTTTGGCGCTATCCGTAATGCATTGGCACAATCCATTCTTACTTGATTAGACAAACTGCCAATGTTACCTGGAAGTTCTTGTTGGGTTAAGTTAGAAAAAATATCATTTGAAATGACGATGCTTTTCTTGATGCGCTGTGCTTCCCGCTCAAATAAATGTGTGACTAGATCTACTCTCTCGAAAATTGGGCGTTCATGAAAAGAAGGTAAATCCACAATTACTGAAATTCGACGATAAAAAGTTGGCAGCAAGACTTCTTCCGGCACTTCTGTCGTCGCAAATAAGAGTCGCACATTTGCTTGGACCATCTCTGCTTCTTCGCCAACAGGGCGAAATCTTCCGGTATCCATAAATTGAAATAGCTTCTCCTGATTTTCATGCGAGAGGCGGTGAACTTCATCTAAAAATAATACCCCGTTGTCTGCCAAAGCTAAAAGTCCGCTTTTTTCCTTTTCTGCTCCAGTAAAGGCCCCTCGGGTATGACCAAATAGAATGGAAGACAATAACTCGGGGTTATTTGCGTAATCAGCGCAATTAAAGACCAAAAACTTTTCTGCGCCTGGACATTTTTTCTTTTGAAGATAATCAAAAATCAACTCCGCCAAAAAACTTTTGCCTACACCGCTCGCCCCATGTAAGAGCAAGGGCAGTCCTAATGGAGGGTATAAAACAGCTGACTTACACTTTTCAATGGCATTTTTTGCACTTCCAGTACTGCCTATATACTGAGAAAAGATGTCTTCCACAAAGGTGTTATCTGAAACGAGCTCCCAGAAGACAGGCTTTGTTCCAGCTTTACTTACGATGTTTTGATCCAGTAATTCATTTAAGTATAAACTCGTTGCAGAGCGGCTTAGCCCGATAGAGTTGGCAATTTCTTGTGTCGTCAAGGCTCTCCCTCGAGCTAATAGCTGCAGTATCTGTTCTCGTGTTTCTTTTCGCATATCTTTACCTCCCCTTAAAAAATACAGCATAGAAGAAAAAAAGTCACTCCACCTGTGTAAGAGAATCAGGTCTGCTATAGACGATCTAATTAGGGGAAGAAAATTTCTGCACTTTTAAAAAACGTGGATTGCTGCTCCAATTTATGCCTGATTAGAAAGCAATTGTGACAAAAGTAAAACGACAGCTTCTTCTCCAGTTTTTACTTGAATAATAGCTGATTCTCCCAGATCATCAAAGCGATTTAGCCAGATTGGGCGCCAGCCCGCTAATTGAGCGGGGATAATATCATTCGAGTAACTGTCGCCTAAATAATAGATTCGTTGCATTTGTTTTGGTAATTGTTTGGCTACTTTTTGGAAGCAGCTTACATTTGGCTTTGCATCACCCATCTCATCTGAGATAAACTGCCAGTTCGGATCAATAAACTGATTTAGCATTAATTGATCGATTTTATTCTGCTGCTGCAACACAAATCCATTGGTTAACACGCCACATAAGATCCCCCCTTTTTTTAAAGTTCGCAAAAGAAGCTCCATCTCTTTTGATAATGTTTGTTTACTTTGGCGCATATGGTAGTAGTCATCCAATTCAGAAGTCTTGATGCCAGATGTTTGCTGTAAAGCATGAAGAACTAGCTGCCAGCGCTCAGTTTTGTGGTTCCTATTTCCCTCTAAGTAGCTCTGGTAAATCTTTTCACTGTATTGACGAAAGTTCCGATACAACTGTTTCGAAGCAAATTCATTCAGAGATCCAGGAAAGAACTCCTGGATCGTCTCCTGGAAGGCACAATAATTATCTAACAATGTATCATCGATATCGAAAAAAACCGCCTGATCATTTAACATATTCCTAACAGCCCCAAAATAATACCAAGAAACATAATTCCAAACATCACAACGTTGACGTTTACTTTTTTCCGTAAGAGCCAAAAAGCAATCAATGTGACTGTTAACGGGACAATCCCCACAAATAACTGATCCAAATAATCTTGGATCTTCATTGCTTCCTTACTTCCTTCAACGCTTACTTCAAGAATTGTTTTAAACTTCACGTTGGATGCTGTCATTGAACCCATCATCATTAAACCAAGCATGCTAGATGCTTTCGTTAAAATCTTCATACCACCGGATTCATACATCCGCTGAATAAAACTAGCTCCAACCGAGTATCCGCTATAGAGTGCATAATAATGAATCAAGAAGGCAGGAACGTTATAGATCACTAAAAATAAGATAGCTCCTAATGGTGAACCAGTTGCTGCGAGTGAAATACCGATCCCAGCTGCAATGACCCGCAAAATCCCCCAAAAGAAAGAATCACCGATCCCAGAAATAGGCCCCATCAATGAAGCTTTTACCGCTGTAATCGAGCTTGGATCAAACTGGTCATCTTCGCTATTTTGTTTTTCCATAGATGCAACCAATCCCATAATGAAATTGTTAATATGCATCGTTGCATTAAACCAAGTCGTATGACGGACGATTGCCTCCGCACGATCTTCCTTCGATTGATAGAAACGATTGATTACTGGCAATAGCGTATAGATCACACCTACTGCGTGGTATTGCGTTGCCCCTGTACGACTGGCATTCATCGTCCATGAACGCCAAAAGACGGAGCGCATCATTTTCTTTTCTTCTTTGGATAAATTCTCTTGAAATTTCATGCGAAAAAGTCCTCCTCTTCTTCCGCTTTTGTCATCGGCCCAACACGGCGACTGTTCCCTCCATTATTCACGTCGCGGATCTCTAAGTCTCGTTGCGCACTGACCACACAGATCACTACACCAATAACTGCAACCGCAACAGCCGGTAATTGTAAATAAGCGGTTAGGACAAAGCCTAAAATATAAAAGACCGACAGCTTCTTGTCCCACAATAGTTTCATCAACATGGCAAATCCAACAGCTGGCAACAATCCGCCTGCTGCACTAAGTCCGTTCATCAGATTTTGCGGAATATTTTCAACAAATGTATTGACCGGACCACTGCCAACTAAAATACCAATAAAAGCGATAGAAGCAATAATCAAATAATAGATGAGCCATGTTCCATAATGCAAAAGTACAATCATTCTTTGATTGTTCTCACGAGCCGCTTTATCTAATGATGGAGCAAAAATATTCATGAATACATTTTTTAAAAACATCACTACGAATGCAGCTAACATACCGATCGGAACCGCTAATGTCATTGCTGCATTTTGTTCCACATTTGAAATAATTGCAAAAGTTGTTGCTAACGTTGTCGCTGTCACTGGTTCTGCAGCAATTACCCCACCAATATTTACATTTCCTAAAAAAACCGCCTCTAGAGATGCTCCCATTAGGATTCCGGTTTTCATATCCCCCATCAATATACCAGTTACCAGCCCCACTATTAAGGGGCGCTCTAGCATACTTTGGCCAGTTAAATAATTACCAGCAAAACAGATAAAGACTGCCAAAGCTGCCATCGTTGCATGCATTAACATTTCATTTTCCTCCTATTTTAAAGCATCTTTTAAACTTAATTGCGGATTAGATGGCAAAACCTGGTTGTAACAGGTAACACGATCCAAACGTACCAATTCCCTTGCTGCCGCTAATTCTTCAGGATTTAATTGTACACTCGGAAAAACCATCGTCTTTGTTGCCTTATCAGATTTATCGAACCGTCCAGCATTAGCAATATTCACCGTCTCAACGGTGGCAACATTTTGAGCGATTTTATTGGCATCTTTCACACTGTTTACAATCACAAAAATTCGTTTATCAGCTCCTCTAGGATCATTAAATAGTTGAATAGCCTCCTCGACGGATCGAATCAATAACTTCATCCCATTAGGCACAGCCATTTTCAATGTCATTTGCATCACTTCATTTTTCGCTGCTTCGTCATTAGCAACAACGAGTAAGGGAGCATTCAATTCTTTTGTCCAAACTACTGCCACTTGTCCATGAATCAGGCGATCATCTACGCGAATTTGTGTTATCATCTTTTTTCCTCCTATAAATTCTTCTTATTTATCTAAAAAAGTGCTTCTTCCTCTGGTAATTGAGTTGAAACTAAGCGAACCTGACAGTCATTGATTGCTTCATTGATACTTTTCTGAGTGAAACTTTCATTCTCGGAAGTCAGAACTAGTGTCAAAATAATTGCCAAATTACTGTTGGAAATGACAAAAATCTGCTCCTTCTTATTTCTCATCAGCTCTGTCACAGCTGTTTGATTGACACTACCACCATAAAGGTCAGTAAAGATAATGCCTTGCTCATCAACGCTGACCGATTTGATAAAGTCACTAATGATTGGTGTATAGTCGTCATTTGTCAAATACGCATCAACAACGACAAGATCAGCCCCTCGTCCAGCTAATATGGTCAATGAGTTTTGAAAACCGCTAGCTAGTTTTCCATGAGTGGCCACTAAAAATTTTTTTTTCATATCCTTCAC
>NZ_JALAHI010000118.1 GCF_022711995.1 Enterococcus sp. | reverse complement strand
TTTGTTTTTCATTTATTTTTTTATTTAAAAATCCTTTTATATCAAAATTTATAGCGTTTGAAAAGTAGGAATTTTTTTCACAAAAAATTTTATCGGAAAAATTTAGAATGAAACGCTTGCATTATTGTGAATATCACGTTATGATTAGCACGAAACACAAACATATATATACAAGTTAATATGGAAGGGGTTTTATTATTATGGGGAAGTATCATAATGATGCTGAAAAACTGCTGGAGTATGTAGGCGGAAAAGAAAACATTGCAGCTGTTACTCACTGTGCAACGCGGATGCGATTTGTGCTGAACGATCAATCAAAAGCAGATCAAAAAGCGATTGAAGATATTTCAAGCGTGAAAGGTATGTTTACAAATGCTGGACAGTTTCAGGTAATTATTGGGAATGATGTCTCAACATTTTACAATGATTTTACAGCAGTATCAGGGATTGAAGGGGTTTCTAAAGAACAAAGTAAATCAATTGCAAAAAAGAATCAAAACCCACTACAAAGGGCTATTGCAGTTTTGGCAGAGATTTTTACACCAATTATACCAGCTATTATTGTTGGGGGACTTATTTTAGGGTTCCGTAATGTTTTGGAAGGAATTGATTTTGGAAGCGGTACAATCGTCTCACAATCTGTATTTTGGAATGGAGTCAATGATTTCTTGTGGTTACCGGGTGAAGCAATTTTCCATTTTCTACCAGTAGGAATCACGTGGAGTATTACACGTAAGATGGGAACAACTCAAATTCTTGGTATTATTCTAGGTATTACTTTAGTTTCTCCACAGTTATTGAATGCTTATTCTGTTGCTAGTACGGCAGCAGCCGATATTCCTTTTTGGGATTTTGGATTTGCTCAAATTGACAAAATTGGGTATCAGGCGCAGGTGATTCCAGCAATGCTAGCAGGTTTTATGTTAGCGTATTTGGAAATTTTCTTTAGGAAATATATTCCAGAAGCAATCTCAATGATTTTTGTGCCACTATTTTCTTTATTACCAACGATTTTAGCTGCTCACGTTGTTTTAGGACCGATTGGCTGGTGGTTAGGAGACATTATTTCTAATGTTGTTAATACAGGATTGACTTCTTCTGTAAGCTGGCTATTCAGTTTGATTTTTGGGGCTCTGTATGCACCATTGGTTATTACTGGACTTCATCATATGACAAATGCAATCGATATGCAGCTAATTTCATCATTTGGTACGACAAATTTATGGCCAATGATTGCGCTATCCAATATTGCTCAAGGTTCTGCTGTATTAGCGGTTGTATTTTTACATCGTGGGAATGAAAAAGAAGAACAGGTTTCAATTCCAGCAACAATCTCTTGTTATTTGGGAGTGACAGAACCTGCCATGTTTGGGATCAACTTAAAATACATTTATCCATTTGTGGCTGCAATGATCGGTTCAGGATTCGCTGCCATGTTTAGTAATTTGATGGGTGTGCGAGCAAATGCAATAGGAGTCGGTGGATTACCTGGTATTTTAGCCATCAATGCAACAGAAGGTGGCGGTTTATTAGCCTTTGGGATGGCAATGCTGATTGCAATAGTTGTACCATTTATTTTAACTGTTGTCTTTCGCCGTCAAGGAATCTTTAATAAAATTGATCTAGTTCAAGGTGCTGGAGATAATGGTTATGCAGAAGGGTTAGCAACAGCTGGTGCAAATATTGATGTAGAGCCTGTTACTTCACAGCCAGCTTCAGGAACAACTACTATCACTGAAGAAATGCTTTATGCACCGGTAGACGGCCAAATCATTGCCATCGGTGAAGTGGAAGATCCTGTCTTTTCACAAAAGATGATGGGTGATGGCTATGCAGTTCGTCCAAGTAATGGAAAAATCTATGCTCCTGTTGCTGGAACGATTTCAAGTATTTTTGAAACAAAACATGCTATTGGTATATTGACTCCTGGCGGAGCAGAAGTTTTGGTTCATATGGGCTTAGATACGGTTGAATTAAAAGGCGCTCCTTTTACGGTTAAGGTGTCTGAGGGTGATGCGGTCACTGTAGATACGTTGATTGCCGAAATGGATTTGGAAGCTGTTACGAAAGCTGGAAAGAAAACAGATATTTTGACAGTTCTTACGAATGTCGAGAAAATCAATCAAGTGACAATCAATAAAACTGGCAGTGTACAAGCTCATGAACGAGTAGGAGCTGCTGAAATTCGCTAACAAGAATAAAATGACCCATGAATGGCTGATCATGCCACTCATGGGTCGTTTTTTGTATTATTCTTTTTCAAGACCTTTTTTTGCGTTTACAGGATCCTTATAAAAATAGCGCAAAGTTAGAAATACAACAACTAGTACCATTAACCATAGGAAGAATAAAGCGATTTGAGAACCCAATATTGTTCCAGAAATGTAATTGGGACTTACTTTTTGAGCGAGGTCAATCATTGTTGCAACTAGAGCAGTTGCTACAGCACCAGAGAATTGTTGCAGTGTGTTAAAGACAGCATTTCCATCCGCAGCAAGTTGTTGGTCAATTTTGCTTAACCCCATAGTCATCATATTACTGTAAGAACAACCAATTCCAATCATATAAAAGACATGAGCTGCAATAAATGCCCAAAGAATGGTTAGATTTAATAATAAGGCTAAAGCCAACCAACCTAAAGTAATCAATATCAGACCAATCATGATTGGTTTTTTAGGTCCAATACTATCAAGCATCCGACCGGAAAGAGGAGCCAAAACAGCCCCTACGATTGCCCCTGGTAGCATGACTAATCCAGCAGTGAATGCATTTTGTCCAAGAACTATTTGAACAAAGTTTGGCAAGACAAATGAGATTCCAAGCAAAAGAAACTGACAGACAAGAAATCCGAATAAGAATAATCGAAATGACCGATTTTTGAATACGGATAAGCGGATCAAAGGATCCGATTGTAAGGAGCGTTTGTAGAAAAGAAGAGCGCCTAAAATGCCAAGAACTAATGGGAGTAAGCTTGTAAGAGAGCCGATTAGGTTTAAGAAAAGCAAAAAGCCGCTAAACATAAAAGTGATGCCTACAACGCTCAAAAAATCTAGACGGCCTGTTCTTTCAATTGCGATTTTAGGTATTGAATATAGCCCTAAAATTAATGAAACCAACAAGACAGGTATTAAGAAGAGGAAAATGTAATTCCAGTTTAAGAGCGAGGTTAATAAGCCTCCATAAGTAGGGCCAATCGCAGGAGCGATCGAAGTTGTTAAATTACCGATTCCAATCATAGTACCTCTTTTTTCTAACGGAGAATACGTAAGAATAATATGGAACATCAATGGCAAAGCGATTCCTGTACTGGCCCCTTGAAGTAAACGACCAAGTAATAGGATAGCAAAGGACGGAGAGAGAAAATCAATCAGCAGGCCTGCTAAAAACAAACCATTGGCCGCTAAAAATAATGTTCGAATTTGAAATTGCTTCAACAAAAAAGTGGAAATTGGTACGATGATCGATATCACAAGCAAATAGATTGTTGTAACCCATTGGACATTTGAAGTAGAAAGATTGAATTGGTCAATCAACGTTGGAAATGTTACATTCATTGCTGTTTCAATCAATACTCCAGCAAATGACATGATCCCGGTAGCTATAATAGCGCCTAACAAGTTTATTTTTTTCTCCATATTATCACCTCTAAAAAAATTCATAAAAAAAGAGCCAGTTTCTAAATGAATAGAAACCGCCTCTCTCTCGACAAGCATTCCTGCTTGTTATCTGTACGATTTAATCTAAAAGCTATTGTACTGACTTCTATTTAAAGAGTCAATAGAAATGTTCGGAAAACAAAAGTGAATTTTATTTGAAACTTTTCAAAAAAATCCTTACACGAATTTTTTTAATTTGTTAGAATAACCAAGTATGCAAAATAGAAAGGAAGTTTTAAATGCCAATAAATAAAAAAGAGAGTTTGATCTATACGACATTCATGTGTTTTTTCATGGTTTATTTTATGAGTGTCTACAATTTGATGTATGAGGTAGGAATTTCCGCAATAGCTTTTCAACTGGCTTGGAATGAGTTACCACTAGCCATATGTGTTGCGTTTATTTTAGATTGGTTTATTGTTTCTGGACCTGCTAAAGCATTTGCTTTTAGATTTATTGAAAGAGATACACCAGCGTGGAAAAAAATTGTGTTAATCTCATCAATGATGATTGCTGGCATGGTTTTCTTTATGTCACTTTTTGGTGCTGTGATGCATCCAACTGCAAACCAAGGACTATTAATGACTTGGTTACTGAATATTGCTAAAAATGTTATCGTTGCTCTGCCATTACAATTATTGATTGCTGGCCCCATTGTACGACGATTCTTTAGAAAGCTATTTCCAATAGGCACATTACAAGAAATCCAATAAGGCTTAGTAAAAATGCCACTTTTCAGGTCAAATCTGAGAAGTGGCATTTTATATGGATTTATTCTTAAAATAACAAACAAAAAACACCATAGGCTGGTATGGTGTTTTTCGTTTACCCTATGAAATAGGATACAGGATGTAATTACATAATAGTATGAGCAGATGGAAAAGTATAGTTCAACAATTTCATTGATTGATGAAATAACTGCTTTAAACCGTAAATACTATTTTGTAAAAAAGTCGAATGTTTGATACCAAGGACGGTTTGGTACGATATATGCTTCGGGTGAAAATCCAGATGTTGCGTATCCTACGAAGCAAATCAATAGACCAAGAAAAATGAAGGCACCACCTATCATCAATATCAAACGCTTATTTATTTTGATCATCTTGTCACCTGCTTTCGTAAACTTTTGTATAATGCTTTAGGAAAATAAATAAACTGTTGGGTCCAGCCCATGATGGGTTTACTGAGCATATAAGTAAAAGTTATACATATTATTCCAATCCCGAACATTATGACGCCTAGACCTAACTGAGTGATAGAAAAGTGAAGACCTTGTGATAGCAACATAGGACTTAAAATAACACTAGCGATCCCGCCAATCAAGCCAGTTATCCCAACAATTCCTGTGCTAAATGGAAGACACCACATAACGATCAAGCCACTAAGCATCAACAGTAGTGCAGCTAAAAGTAAGCTACCCCACAGAGGGAATCCTAGAAAAATTATCAATAATAAGAGAGGATGGAACCGTCGAGGAACTTGTACAACGATTTCTTCTGCACCTAAAGTACTTTGAGCAATATTTTTAGGAGTACCTAATTTGGCAACAGCTTCCACTTCAGAAAGTCCATCTTCCATTAAATCTTGGATCATTTCATCATAATAATCAATAAGATGATGAATCTCACTTGGTTTTGTTTTATAGGCCAACTCAGCTGCTAAACTTTTAATAAATGTTATTCGATCCATGTTAGTTATCTCCTTTGATATAGTTATGGATTTTTTCTAATTGAGGCCAATCAATAGTCAAAAATTCATGAATGCTATTTTGACCATTAGAAGTGATTTTATAATATTTTCTCAGCCTACCATTGTGTTCTTTTGAATAAGTCGAAACTTTTTTATTCGCTTCTAGGCGTTTTAAAATAGGATATAAAGTTGATTCAGAGATTGGTAATAGAGGAGAAATATTTTTAACGATTTCATACCCATAAGAATCTCCTCTTTGTAAAAATGCTAATACACAAAATTCAATAATCCCTTTTTTTAATTGACTATCCAACGACTACACCACCTTATACATAATACTATACATAACAT